>JBFMBQ010000299.1:0-27497 GCA_040755115.1 bacterium | reverse complement strand
CGATGCGGGGGCACAGTGGAATACAGATCACCGGGTATTACATATAACCTTTCCGTTTAATCCTGACGGGACGAACATCACAGTTAAATGGGGGGAAGTTGCGGGGAATTTCAGTGCGATAAAAAAACCTGATTAAATTTTATCCACGAATTGCACGAATTTACACGAATTTTTTTGCGCTATTTACGAGGATTATCTACAGATCATATTCCTTGAGTTTGTAAAACAGTGCGCGGCGGCTGATGCCGAGCATGCGCGCTGCCTCGTTGCGGTTCTGGTTTGCCTTCTCAAGTGCGCGCTGAATCAGTTCTTTTTCAGCGGTATAAATAAGAGTGCTGATATTTTCTTTAAGTGAAAGATTGTCGTCCAGGGCATGCAAAGGCAGCGCCCGCCCCTTTTCGGTGAATGTTTTTCGGTGCAGGACTTCCACGGGGAGGTCGTCCGGTGTGATACTGTCGCCTTCTGTCAACAGGATACTGCGTTCCACGATGTTCTGAAGTTCCCGCACATTGCCGTGCCAGGGGTGATCAAAGAGCAGATTCAGAGCGGCGGGGGAGAAAGTTTTGATCGGCTTCTGGTTCTCGCGGCAGAAGGTGTCGGTGAAGTGGTTGACGAGAATGGGGATGTCTTCCCTGCGTTCACGCAACGGGGGGAGATGGATGGGGAAGACATTGATGCGGAAGAAGAGGTCTTTGCGGAAGCGTTCGGCGGCGACTTCCTCATCAAGGTCTCTATTCGTGGCGGCAACGATGCGCACATCAACGAAGTGGGGCGTGGTCTCGCCGATGCGGTATATCTCGCCGTCCTGAAGAACGCGCAGAATGGTGCTGCCGTCGGCGACTTCAAACATGCCTTTTTTTGCCGCTATAGCGCCCGTGAAGGCGCCCTTGGCATATCCGAACAGTTCACTTTCAAGGAGTGTGGCAGGAATGGCGGCGCAGTCAACGACGACGAAGGGGCGCTCGCGGCGGGGGCTGTTGTAATGAATCGCCCGTGCAACGAGTTCCTTGCCGGTGCCGGTCTCGCCTGTAATAAGGACGGTTGAGGATGTGGAAGCGACCTTTTCAATTTTTGTAAACACAGCCTGCATCGCCCTGCTGCGCGCAACAATCCGGTCAAAACTGGATTTGCGTTCAACCTCACGGCGCAGCAGGCGGTTCTCGCGCAGCAGGCGGCTGGTCTGGAGCGCCTTCTCAACTGCTGCCTGAACTTCCTCAAGTTTGAACGGCTTTTTCAGGTATTCATAAGCGCCCAATTTCATTGCGGCGATGGCGTTTTCCATTTCCGCGTAGGCGGTGATGACTACGATCACTGTATCGGGGCTGATCTCTCTGACTGCGCGGATCACTTCCATGCCGTCCATGCCCGGCATGCGCATATCCGTGATCACGACATCGTAGATTGCGCCGGAGAAACGCTCAAGCGCTTCCTCGCCGCTCGCTGCGGCTTCAACATTGAAGCCTTCTTCTTTAAGGTGCGAGGCAAGCAGGTTGCGCACGCTTTCTTTGTCGTCAACGACGAGTATGGTTTCGTTCATTTTTCTGTTAACTACAAGTAGATTATAACTTAACTTATTTATTTTTAAATTAGTCGCCTTGCGGGAAATAATCGGCTCACGCAAAGAACGCAAAGGACGCAAAGGCGTGAGACGAAAGACGATTCCATCAGCGCAACTGCGACCGAATAACAAATAATGGTTGTTATTTATAAGAATGAGATTTAGAATAATTCCATTAAAAAAAGTATTTAGCAGGAAAAGGCAAGAAAGAACGGGGGTAAACGGAAATGAGACGGATCAAGATTGCGACTTTGATATTTGTTGTGTGCGCCATATCGTTTGTGTTTATTGGCGGGTGCGCGAAGAAAAAAGCGGGTGTTACGGTGATAAAGATCGGTCTGATTGTGCCGTTGACGGGGGACATTGCGGCGATGGGTCAAGGGATGAAAAATGGTGCGACGCTCGCTGTTGAACAGGCGAATGAGAGGGAGGATGTGAGGGCGAAGGGACTGAGTTTTGAAGTTGTTCCAGTTGACGACCGCGCAGACCCGAAGGAGGCGGTGAACGGTGCGAATATGCTTATCTCTGACTCTAAGGTTATGGGCGTAGTAGGTCACCTGAACAGCCAGTGCTCAATTCCGGCGTCCCAGGTTTATGCGCGCAAAGACCTTGTCATGATTTCGCCTGCTTCAACGAATCCTAAACTCACGCAGCAGGGGCTGCGTAATGTATTCCGCGTCTGCACAACAGATAATGTTCAGGGCAGTTTTGGTGCGGAATATGTTTATAATAGACGGAAATTTATGAGGGTGGCGGTAATGCACGATAAGACCACTTATGGGCAGGGACTTGCGGAGGAGTTTCGCAAACGCTTTGAGGAGATCGGCGGCGCTGTCCTTTCGTTTGACGGGATCAACTTTGGCGACAGGGATTTCAAGGCGGTGCTTACGCGGATAAAATCACGCAATCCGCAGGCGATTTATTATGGTGGGATGTACAGCGAGGCGGGGCTGATTACGAAGCAGGCAAAAGAATTGGGCTTTAATGTGCCGTTGATCGGTGGTGACGGCATATTTTCGCCGGAGTATATGAAGATCGGCGGTAAAGCCACAGAAGGCGATATAGCCACGATGATCGGGGCGCCGCCGGAGGAACTTGATACAGCAAAGAAATTCATTGAGGATTATCGCCGCCGGTTTCCGAATGTGGCATTCCAGCCCTACGACGCATATACATTTGATGCTGCTGGAATTATCATAGATGCCGTGATGAATGCAGGAACAAGCCGCAAGGGAATCGTTGATTATGTGCATAAGATAAAGTATCAAGGTGTCATCGGTGAGACGCAATTTGATGAAAAAGGCGACACATTGAACAAAACGATCACAGTTTACACTGTCAGGGGCGGCAAATTCGTTACAGCGGATTGAGTCCGAACGATCGGGCGCAGCATATCTCATGATACTGCAACAGACGATCAATGGCTTGACGCTCGGCAGCATCTATGCACTGATCGCCCTCGGATATACCCTCGTATACGGGATACTGCTTTTAATCAACTTTGCTCACAGTGAAATCTTCATGATGGGCGCGTATTTTGGTGTGTTTGCGCTGCAATTTTTTGCGGCGTTGCATGTATTTCAGGGTGCGCCTGCGTTGCAGATACTTGGGGCAATCTTTCTGGCGATGCTCGGCACCGCTGTTTTAGGTGTTGTTGTAGAATTCGTGGCATACAGACCGCTGCGTCATGCGCCGCGTCTGGCGCCGCTTATCAGTGCGATCGGCGTCTCAATTTTTCTTCAGAACCTGATGATGACAATTGTCAGTCCGGAGGCTGAACCGTTTCCGGATGTGGTGCCGGTGAACATTTACACTGTAGGTAGCGGCGCGACGATTTCTTCGTTACAGATTTTCATAATTGTAACATCCGTTCTGCTCATGGCAGTGCTGAATTTATTCATTCAGCGAACGAAGTTGGGCAAGGCGATGCGTGCGACATCGCAGGATAGGGAGACGGCGGAACTGATGGGGATAAATGTAAACCGCGTGATTTCCGTAACTTTTTTCATAGGCGCAGCGCTCGGCGGAGCGGCTGGTGTTCTTAATGGGATGTATTATGGCAGCGTGAAATACAACATGGGATTCATTCCCGGGATCAAGGCGTTCACGGCTGCGGTGCTGGGAGGCATTGGTGATGTGCGTGGGGCGATGGTGGGTGGATATATGTTAGGTATTCTTGAGAGCGTGGGAGCGGGGTATCTTTCTTCGGCATATAAGGATGTGTTTGCATTTGTGATACTCATACTTGTGCTTATATTCCGTCCGCAGGGCTTGTTAGGACGAAAAGCGGCGGACAAGATGTGAAGGTGTAACGGCGTTGTAACAATGAGGGAAACGCAGAACAAACAGAATGCGGTAGTTTCTCCGTGGAGGTTATGGATGGGATGGGCAGTTCCAATTGCAGCGATTGTCGCTGCGGTGTTACTGCCGATAATTTTCCAGGTCTTTGAGCAGTATCATCTCGTCCATGTAATGTGCCTGATTGGCATCTATGTGATGCTTGCGCTCGGGCTTAACATCATAATTGGATATGCAGGGATACTTAACCTTGGATATGCGGCATTCTATGGGATTGGCGCATACACGGCGGCGCTTCTTGCAATTAATGCGCATATATCGTTCTGGATATTGCTGCCGATTTGCGGGCTGTTTGCGGCGGCGGCGGGCATGATAGTGGGGGTGCCAACACTGCGGCTTCGCGGCGACTATATTGCAATTGTTACGCTCGGATTTGTTGAGATCGTGCGGCTCGGGCTGAACAACCTTGATGTGATCACGAACGGTCCTAAAGGGCTGCCGCGCGTAGGCGAAACCATACCGCAGCCTCAATTATCTATGGGAGCGTTTGTTCTGCGGATGGATGGAGATTTGCACTATTATTATTTCATTCTGCTGCTGGTGCTTGGGACGATTTTTGTAGTCTCTCGGTTGCACAACTCGCGCGCCGGTCGCTCATGGGTTGCCATCCGCGAAGATGAATTGGCGGCGGAGACAATGGGCGTGAACACCACAGTAATGAAGATACAGGCTTTTGCCGTCGGCACTTTCATTGCCGGGCTGGCAGGTTGTGTTTATACGCACTGGATTGGATTCATTACTCCTGAACTTTTCACCTTCTGGGAGTCCGTGCTTATCGTTTGTATGGTCGTGCTTGGAGGCATGGGAAGCGTTCCCGGGGTGATACTTGGGACAGTGCTGATAGCGGGCATTCCTGAGGTGCTGCGGGATGTTTTACAGAGGGTGGCGGAGAATCTGACAGCAGGCACGGCAGCGACATGGAGGGAGTATTTTGACAATATTATTCTGGCGCGGATGCTGCTGTTCGGTGCGATCATGATAATTATGGTTATCTTTCGTCCGCAGGGCATTCTGCTGGCACGGAGACCTGATATAAGAAGGAATATAGGTTGAACGGTTGCGCGGCTCGAATCGTAGTTCGGGATTCGTAGTTCGTAGTTTGGGCAAAAGGGAAAAACCGAACTACGAAATGCGAACTACGAGTTCCAATTCCAGCAGCGCAACCGCAACCGAATAACTATAAAAAAGAGGAAATATTTTATGATACAGGTTATATGAATGGGAGTGAGTGTATTGCCGCTGCTTGAGATCAACGATTTAACCCTGCATTTCGGCGGCATCCGCGCCGTTGAGAAGGTGTCTTTTACGGTGGATGAATGTGAAATCGTTGCGCTCATCGGACCGAATGGCGCTGGTAAGACAACCATCTTCAATCTTCTTACTGGAATTCACCTGCCGATGTCCGGCGCAATGTTATTTTATGACAGATCAATCAGTGGTATGAAACCAAACCGCATCACCCGCATGGGCGTTGCGAGAACCTTCCAGAATCTCAGGTTGTTCAACGACATGACAGTCGCGGAAAATGTAATGGTTGGATATACCTGCCGTATGCGAGGCGGATTATTTTCCTCAGTGCTGCACACCGGCAGATTCTGGCAGCACGAGAAGGCGGCAGTGGAAACCTCGCTGCAATGGCTGGAGTTTGTCGGACTTGCCGACCGCGCGAACGAATTAGCACGCAATATGCCTTATGGCGAGCAGCGGCGGCTTGAGATTGCCCGCGCAATGGCTACAGGTCCTAAACTCCTGCTTTTAGACGAACCAACTGCCGGGATGAACCCTTCTGAAACCACAGCGCTTATGGAACTCATTCAACGCATTCGCCGTCGCGGTGTGGCAATTCTGCTGATAGAGCATGACATGCATGTTGTGATGGGCATCTCCGACAGGGTGATTGTTCTTGATTACGGGGAAAAGATCGCCGAAGGGCTGCCAGCCGAGATTCAGAAAAATGAACGGGTCATAGAAGCGTATCTGGGGAAGAAGGCGGCTATTAAGTGACGCTTATAGTTGCAAAAAATGATGAAACCAAATCTTAATGATCTTGGTCTCTTGGTGGTTTACTAAAAATGCTGCGCATTGAAAACCTGCAAACTGCTTATGGGAAGATTATAGCCCTTTCAGGGATTTCCGTTGAAGTGAACGCCAGTGAAATAGTAACGCTCATCGGTGCGAACGGGGCGGGCAAGACTACAACGCTGAAAACCATTGCCGGGCTTTTGAAGCCGCAGGGGGGGCGGATATTTCTGAATGGGCGCGATATAACCCATCTGCCGGCGCATGAGGTGGTAAGGCGAGGCGTATCGCTTGTGCCTGAAGGTAGAAGGATTTTTTCGGAGTTGACCGTGTCAGAAAATCTGGAGATGGGCGCTTTTTCGCGCCCGCAGTCTGCCGTTCGCGAGGAGATTGAAAAGGTCTTTTCTGTTTTTCCACTTCTGGCGGAACGGCGAAACCAGCGAGGCGGAACATTGAGCGGCGGCGAACAGCAGATGCTTTCCATAGGGCGGGCGTTGATGAGCAGCCCAAAGTTACTATTGTTAGATGAGCCGTCACTTGGACTTGCGCCTAAGGTGGTGGAAACAATTTTTAATATTATCACGCGCATTAACGAAAGCGGCACGGCGATATTGCTTGTTGAGCAGAATGCAAACATGGCGCTGTCAGTTGCTGTGCGCGGCTATGTGCTTGAGGGCGGTAAAATAGTCATCGCCGATACAGCCAAGTCGCTTCTGCATAATGAATGCGTAAGGCACGCATATTTGGGGATATAGCCGACACACAATGGATAGCAGCCGGCAAAACCGGAAGTAGAGTAGAACGAACATGGAATGGTGGAGAGATTTTTTTGAGTCTGAATTTTATGGGGGAACGCTGGAAAATTTTCCTCACGAGCGAACCAAAATAGAGGTTGATTTTTTTCTCTCAATTCTGAATTTGAAGAAGCGCGCTGTTCTTCTTGACCTCTGCTGCGGTATCGGTCGGCATTCTATTGAGATCGCCCGCCGTTGTTATAAGGTCGTGGGACTGGATTACAATGCAAAATATCTTGAGACAGCCCGAATCAATGCAGAAAAAGAGCGGCTGAAAATCAAGTTTATAAAAGGTGACATGCGCAGGATTCCTTATGAGAATTATTTTGATGCTGTGCTGAACATTTTTTCAAGTTTTGGTTACTTTGAAAAAGATTCTGAAAATTTCAAAGTATTTACTGCTGTCAGCCGTTGCTTAAAACCTGGCGGCAAGTTTGTGCTGGATATGACAAGTCGTGATTGGATTGTAAGGAATTTTCAGGAGATAAGAGTCTCTGAAAGCGAGGATACACTTATTATTGAAAAAGGAACTTTTGATGTGAAAGAAAACCAGGTTGTTTCCCGATGGGCATGGATCAGAGGCGGAAGAAAAAGCGAACACGAGTGCCGCATTAAGTTGTATCCGTATTCAACACACAAGCGCGAACTGGAAAAGCGTGGTCTGCACATAGTCGGGAGTTACGGCGGATACGACGGCAGCGAATATTCACTTGACTCAAGGCGTATGATTATCGTTGCTGAAAAGCGGAAGAACAAATAGGCAGTAACCATGCTTAAGGAATTAACTAAAAAAGATTGGCTTGCGTTGCTGGGAATTCCTGAAGATATGATTCCAGCGGTTCTCGTCCTGCGTGGAACACGCAACCTGAAATCAATTATGAAAAATACAAATCTTATTTCAAAGATGTGATGGAAGTAGGTTCCCCCAATGGGATTTTTGAAGATGTGTTCATTGGCACTTACAAGGGCACTTTAGTCGGCTGCGCTGCGGTATATGGCGATGCGATGGCATCGGAAATTACGCATTTGTTCGGAGTGCTGGGGACACCCAGGGTAATCCAGACAGGTTCCTGCGGGGTGTCAACCGAGAATATTCTTCCCGGCGATATTATATGTGCAACATCGGCGCACTGCGGGGAAGGCGCATCGCAATATTATCTGCCCAATGAGAAAGAGATATACGCTTCGCCTGAACTTGTTGATTTTGTTGCGTGCACAAAGGAAATTCCTGTTGCAATACATAAGGGAGCGATCTGGACCACATCAGCCTTACTTGCGGAGGGGAAAGAAGACATCAAGAGATGGCGCAGTGAAGGATATATCGCTGTTGATATGGAAACAGCGACCACTTTCGCGGTGGCGAAGTATTTCGGCATGCAGAGGTTATCGCTCTTATTTGTCTTTGACAATCCAAGTCTGGGCGATCACATTTTACTGACCAACAACGAAAATCAGAAGAGAAGAATATCCGGTGAGAAATATTTGTTTGAACTCGTTTTTTACATTATTGAGAAGAGTGAATCGGCAATAGGTTCATGAGAATTTCAAGAAAAGTTTTCGGCGCGATACGGAGATCGCGCCCTACAACCGATCTTGAATATCTAATCTTTTTTTGCGGACGGCAGGGATAGAAAAACCTTGAATCGGCTGCCTTTGTTTGTTTCAGATTCAACCTCAAGCCTGCCACCGTGTTTTTCCACGATGCGGAAGCAGATGGAGAGTCCCAAGCCTGTGCCCTGACCAGGCGGCTTGGTGGTGAAAAAGGGGTCAAAGATGCGGTCTCGTATTTCAGGCGGGATGCCTGCGCCTGTGTCCTCTACGCCGATTTCAATTTCGCGGGCAGCGCTGTTGTGTGAAACATTGAGAGTGAGCGTGCCGCCCTTCGGCATTGCCTGCACGGCGTTCATGATGAGGTTAAGGAAGAGTTGGACGAGTTCCTTCGGGTTGCCTGTGAAGAATGGAACCGGTTGAAAATTTCTGACCGTTTGTATCAACTGGAATTGCGGGAGTGCGGATGCGGTGCGGAGGGCGGTTTCCAGGATTTGCTTGATGTCAACTTCTTCTGAGACCTGCGGCGCTGGTCGTGAGAAATTAAGGAGGTCGCGGATGATTTTCTCAATGAAATCCGCTTCTTTTTCTATTTCAGCGAGATATTGTCTGCGGGTTTCTTCATCGTGTGGATTTTTCTTGAGCATCTGTGCGTAGCCGTAGATAGCGCTCAGGGGGTTGCCGATTTCGTGGGCGACGCCGGCGGCGAGTTCGCCGATGGCTGCGAGTTTGCCGGATTGTATTAACTGGTCCTGGTTGCGCCTCAGTTCTTCGGCGGCTTCACGCAATTTCTGTTCGCGGTCTTTTAAGGCGTGCGTCATTTCGTTAAATGCGCCTGCAAGGTCGCCGATTTCATCTTGCTGTGGGAGATGGATAGCGGCATTCAGGTTGCCGCCTGTAATCTGCTCCACGCCGTTCATGAGTGTTTTCAGCGGTCGTGCGATTCGCCGGTATGTGAAAACCCCGGCAGCAATGCTGAGCGGCAGGATGATCAGCGTCAGTATTGTCAAAGTGATGAGAGCGCGCTGCCAAGAACGGATGACTTCGGCTGTTGTGCGTCCGGTGAGTTTCCATGCGAAGGGCGTGCCGTAAGATTTCCCCACGGGCGACGCCTGAAAGATGTATGGCGTGCCTTGAAGGGAGATGCGCAGTGGAAACGGCTGAGGTTCTTGTTCTGCGGTTATTTTTTTGTGAAGGATTCCAGCAAGGTTATCCACTTCGCTTGTGGGCAGGCTCTTGGAGCGCAAAGAGGTGGCGAGAAGCCGCCTCTGCTTGAAGAGAAACAGGTCTGCCCCCGTCAGATTCTTGAGGTCGCGTGCAAAGCGGTCGTCCAGTTTGTAGGCGACACGGACATATCCAATCGTTTCATCGCCGTTCTTTACAGGCGAGATTGCCTGGATGCAGATAGAGTCGGGCGAGCATAGGTCTAACCCCGCGGCGGTTATTCTATCGTTAACCACCTGTTGAAATACCTGATCAAGAAAAAGCGGCGTAGCAGCGGCTGGGTTTCGGTGCGCATCGGAAGTTCCATACTGCGCAAGTATGACACCATCGGCGTCAAGGACGGATATAAGGTCTGCACGCATCTGATCGGATATATTCAGGAGATTGCTGTAAAGCGCAGTTGTATTCCTCTGTGCGGTAAGTTTTTTTACGGCTGCATCTTCAGCGAGGATTCGCACAGCGAGCCGTGCGCGTTCTTCGCGGTCGTGGACGGCGGTCTCTTCCGCACGAATTGCCGTTTCTATCTCGCGGCTGAGGTTCTCCTGCATGCCTCTGTTAAGCAGCACGAAGGAGGCAGCCATGCTCGCAGCGATGGCGATTACCACGAGCAGGCAGAAGGAGATTATCATGCGGTTTTCAAGTTTGATTTTCATTATTCAGATTTCAGGTTTTAAATAAAAGCATTAAATTTTCTGGCACGGATTTACGCGGATTACACGGATGTAAAATTACCCTTCTTTAAACCAGTTTTTGTATATCTGCTGGTAGGTTCCGGTCTCATAAAAATGACGAACAATGCGGTTCAGTGCTTCTTTCAGGGCGGGGTCTTCTGATGTGATGCGCATGCGATGCCAGCCCCCTGCCCTTCTGTAGAAATAAGGATCGCTCACCTGCTTATTATTCAGGTCAGTATCGCCTTCAATGATTGGACCCTGAAGGTCGCACGGCTCATCTGCCAATTCAACGATGTTCAATTTTACATTCAGAATCTGGGCGAACTTGCCCAGCAATTCCACTTCAAATCCTGCTGGGATGCCGTAGGGATCCTTGAAACAAAGTGGTTCACGGTCGCAGAGGAGCCTGATGCGCAGTATGCCGCGACGGCGGATTTTTACCACCTCACCCTTATCAATCAGATCAGGTATGATCTGTTCTGTTATCTGCCTGTTTATGGGTGATAAGCGATGCAGATCAATCGGTTTGCCCCCTTTAGTCTGCCGACGGGTTTCTGCATCTGAATATGAAGGTTGTGTATTTTTTGATTGTTCTGTGATATTTTTGCATCCGGCGGTTAAAACCATGCAGAGGAAGAGAGCCAGCGAGAGCGATAAACATTTCCGCATAAACTCTGTGCTCTTTGAAATGTATCTTTCTGTATTACTCATTTTTTAAATTTTTCAAAAAGTGCTTTGAATTCCTTATCGTTTTTCCATCTGGCGAAGTCGGCGTCAAAGCGCGCGATGTCAAGGAAAGAGGCAGCATCAAGTTCCAATACTTTTGTGAGCGACTCAAGTGTCTCCTGCCTGCGGTCAAGGCGGGCATATAAACTCGCTATCTGATACCACATGGCAGCGTTGCGCGGGGAAAGTTCAAGTGCCTTCTGATAATTTTTCAATGCCTCGGCATAGTTGCCGGTGTCCTGATAGAGATCGGCAAGGTGGAAATAGGTGTTCAAGTCTGACGGTTTCAGCCGTTTTGCCTCTTCCATAGCATTCACAGCGGCGGAGTTATCGCCCTTCAGGTAAAGTGTAAAGCCGAGCCAGAACCAGGCAGGCGCATCTTTAGGAAACAATTTGACAATCGTTCGGAAATGATCTACCGCCTTTTCGTAAATAAACTCGGGTGTCAGATAAAATTTTCCGAGCAAGTAGCGCAGGTCGCGAAAGTTGGGTTCAATAGCGATGGCTTTGCGGAATTCTTCAATTGCGGAGTTATTTTTTCCCTCGTCCATCAGAGTGATGCCTATAACAAAATGAGAGAAGGTTTCGTAAGAACGAACAATCGGGAAATGGGATGAAGGGTTACTGTGCTGCCTGCCTGTTATTGATTTGTAAAGGCGAGAATACAGTTCTTTTTGCAGCGAAGTGAAATCGGCGCTGCTTTTTACGACCTTGATCGTTTCGTGTGAAATTTTCCCGTTTTCCTGCCGATAGATTTTGAGTGTTGATGAAATTTTTTGTTTTGAATATATATGATTCCCTGCAATAAACCAGGAAGATTTAAGGGCGGCAAGAGCGCGGGAGACCTCGCGGCGGTCGTCTTTGTTCCACATTTTTTCTATGGAAATTTCTTCAGGCAGCGCTGACGGCGTTTCTTCAATAAAAGGAAATTCGGGCAAAAACTCAAGCCGGCAGGCGAGGGAAAAGTTCAGGGCACGGGTAAGTTGAATACTCTTCTGGGTGTCGGCTGGCGCATTGTAGGAAAAGATGGTCGCAGCGGTTGACAAGGATGGAAATGCTGCGATCAGGAATAAAGATGCGAGTGCAAGAAGCACATTGAACATTGTGAATAAGCCCTAAAATTGCAAGAATTTCACACAAAGGACGCAGAGGAACGCAAAGTGCGCAGGGAAGAAAGATGAAATAATTTCAAATGTCAAAGTCTAAATGTCAAATGAATTTCAAAGATCAAATGACCAATCATGCCCCTGCATTCATTAAGCGTGGAATGGTATTTGAACTTTGATATTTGACATTGATTTGACATTTGGCATTTGGATTTTGTCATTTTGTGATTGCGTTCTCTGTGAACTCTTTGCGCCCTCTGCGTTTTATCTTTTAATTTTTTTTTGCAATATTGATGTAAACTATGGTTCGTTTCTGTGTTTTCTTTGTCCTGAATCTTTAATCCTGTCTCCTGAATCTTGCTTACTCAATTATGTATTCAAATCCACAAAAATGCAATAAAATACAAGCCGTGTTATAATTATCGTGCCTGAATATAAAAGATGCAGGTTTTAAGCAGTAGGGCGTTGAAGGAAAATTCGTGAAAATTAGTGCTTTGTAATAAAAAATTTTACTCGTTCGGTGTAGGGGCGAACGGCGTTCGCCCACGGGAACGGGAGCGGGAACGATTGCATGACATGCATTAATCATTTATGTTACGGTGCATTAATGAAATTGGGGGCTATAATTATCGGTGCATAGAGATATGTCAAAAGAAGACTTGAGACAGCAGATAGATAAGATAGATGACCAGATATTGCGGCTTTTGAACCGGCGGGCGAAGGTTGCTCTGGAAACGCTCAAATTCAAAAAAGAGTGCTGCGACCCAGTGCGAGAGCGTGCGATACAGGAACGGCTGAGCAGGCAGAACAAAGGACCGCTGCCGGAAAAATCGCTGCGCGCAATCTATCGGGAGGTAATATCCGCCTGCCGCGACCTCCAGAAGCCGATATCGGTGGCGTTTTTAGGTCCGCAGGCGACCTTCTCGCACTCCGCTGCTATCGCGGTGTTCGGCACATCAATCGTAGAGCATCAGTGCGCAGATATAGACGGGGTCTTTGACGAGGTGGAAAAGGGCCTTGCGGATTTCGGGATGGCGCCGATAGAAAATTCCACTGAGGGCGTCATCAGTTCCTCGCTTGACCGGATTGCGGAGTCGCCGGTGATGGTTTGCGGCGAGGTATATGTTGAAGTTGCGCTGTGTCTGCTGTCGTGTGCAAAATCAATTGATAAGATCAAGAAGATATACACGCACATCAAGCCGCTTGAGCAGTGTGGGGAGTGGGTGAAGGCGCAGTGGCGGAAGTGGGAGATCGTGCAGGTATCAAGTTCTGGGGAGGCTGCACGGCTTGCGAGAGGAAGCGCGACGGCGGGGGCAATCGCAAGCAGGCTTGCGGCGCAGATTTACGGTTTGAACATACTTGAGGAGCGGATTGAGAACATACGCGACAACAGGACGCGGTTTCTTGTTATCGGGAAAACATCAATGCCGCCGACGGGGAAAGATAAGACTTCGGTCGTATTTTCAGTGCGGCACGAGGCGGGCACGCTGTATCGCGCCCTGAAGGCGTTTGAAAAATATGAGGTGAACCTGACGATGATACAGGCACGCCCCTCACGGAAGGCGCCGTGGGAATACATCTTTTTCGTTGACATGCAGGGGCATGCTGATGAGAAGAATATAAAACTGGCACTGGACGAGATGAAAAAGCAGACGATATATATGAAGATATTGGGGTCGTATCCGGAGGCGGGGAGATAATAATCCACGAATTACACGAATTTTCACGAATTGATAATTAAATGCCGTTTAAGCGGTGCGGGGAATCACTCCTCGCAACTTACGAAAAATCAAGAGATAATTTTAGAGTGCGGTGGCACGACACCGTTTTGGCATACGGCGACATGTCGCCGTAAATGAAAGCGACATCGTGATATCGCACTCCAAAGGGGTGTAGTAACGCCGTGTTTATTTAAATATAATAAAGATATGAAGATTCACTCCTGAACATTCTGTAAATAATTCAGAATTTATTATGGTTATTCACAAAACATTAGCCGAAGGCAGATGGTTTACGCTGACGCTTGCCGAGCAACTTGCGAACATCGGAAGCGAGGTTGAGCGGGCAATATCGTGGCATAAAAAAGGTGATAAGGAGCAGAGCGATAAGGCGGTTGAACGCGCGCTTGAACTCGTTGATCTGACGATTGAAGACAAACGTTGGAAAGGCAGGCTGAAGGAAATTTTACGAATGAGGGAAATTTTGTGCGACACTTTTTTTGGAGATAACATTTACGATACTTCTTTTGAATTTTTGCAAAAATATTTTCTTTATTTCGGAATACTGGCAAGGGCGGGGAGATAATCAAAAGACAGTTATGGAGATTGATGAGAGAAATATTGAAGTCTTAGATGAGCGGATGGTTGAGGTATTAAGATCAAAAACTCCCCAGCAGAGGCTTGCCATCGCATTTAGTATGTGGAGTTTCGCAAGAAGGGAATTGACAAATTATCTCTGTTCAATACATCCTGAATGGGATGAAAAGAAAATTCAATATGAGGCAGCACGGAGATTATCACATGGAGCCGTATGAGTTGCTTAAACATTTAGTAAAAGTCTTTGAAGAGTTGAATATACCGTATTTTATAACAGGTTCTATTGCCTCAATATTTTATGGTGAACCGAGATTTACTAATGATATAGATGTAGTGGCAGATATTAGTGAACATCATATTTCTGGACTGATGAAATTATTTCCAGAAAATGAGTTTTATTTAAGTGAAGATGCAATTATAGAAGCGATCAGCCGCAAGCATCAATTTAATATTATACATCCATCATCTGGATTAAAGATTGATGTCGTTATATCTAAGAAAGATGAGTTTGACAACACTCGTTTTGAGAGAATAAAAAGAATTATCCCGATTGAAGATACAAGGGCAAATTTTTCTTCTCCTGAAGATGTAATTGTGATGAAGATGCGATATTACAAAGAGGGGGAATCAGAGAAACACATCCGAGATATAATAAGTATGCTCAAAATATCCGGCGATATAATTGATAAAGATTACATTGAAGGCTGGGTAAAAAGGATGGAACTTGATGAAATATGGATGGACATTCTGAAAAAGTTAGAAAAATGATATGATTGAATTACAAATTATAAATATTAGACGCCGAGAACGCTGAATGATTATGATTATTTATGAAGGGTGGGCAGCGTGAATCATAAGAAATCAGCGTAATCAGCGTCAAAAAAATATTAAACACTGAATACGCTGAAAGCACTGAAACATCAATACATTCAGTGTCATCAGTGTCAAAAGAAATATTTTTAGCACGGATTTACACGGACAGGAGATAGCATTTATGACAATAGAGGGCAGCGGCTACTGCGGGAAAATACTGCACATTGATCTGACTGAAAAGGCGGTGTGCGAGGAGCCGCTGCGAAAAGACCTTGCGCGGCTGCTGCTGGGCGGCAAGGGGATTGCGACTTATGTTTTGATGAGGGATACGCCGGCAGGGCTTGAGCCGCTTGCGCCTGAAAATCCGCTGATTTTTTTCACAGGTCCGCTGACCGGCACAATCGCCCCCACAGCGGGCAAGGTGGGATTGGTTACGAAGGGGCTTGCGACCAGGGGGTATCTTGATTCTTACTGTGGGGGTTTTTTGGGTTCGGCGATCAAGTATGCCGGCTACGACATGATCACCGTTCGCGGTCGTTCTGATGCGCCGATAAGTGTAGTTGTTGACAATGACAAAGTTGAATTCCGATCTGCGAATGACCTCTGGGGCTTGGATGTTGAAAAAGCGACAAAAAAACTGAAGGAGCAGGTCGGTGCAGATTTTCAGACGGTTGTGATTGGACCTGGCGGCGAGCGCGGGTTACCCATATCAAGCATTTTCTCAGATATGCGCAATTTCGGTCGCGGCGGCAGCGGCGCCGTTATGGGCGCAAAAAACCTGAAAGGCATTGCCGTGCGGGGGACGGGTTCGGTTAAGGTGGCGAATCGGGATGATTTTGAATATGCCGCATGGGTTGCACATCGCGCGCTGCGGATGAGTTCCGGCGTTGAGCGGATGAAGGCGGAAGGGACGGTGAATATACTTGAATTCGTTAATGTCGCTGGTGCGTTGCCAACACGCAACTTTCAGTTTGGTCATTTTGAACGGGACAGGGAATTGTGGGGCGAGCGGTTTCGCGAGAAATACTGGATAGAGAGCATCGCCTGTTTCGGCTGCCCCGTTGCGTGCGGGAAGCGTGCGGTTGTGCGCGGCGGGCGCTATAACGGCGCACAGATTGACGGGCCCGAATATGAAACCGTCTTCGCTCTCGGCTCCAACTGCTGCGTAACCGACCTGGATGCGCTTGTTTACGCAAATTACCTCTGCGACCTGTATGGCATAGACACAATAAGCGTCGGTGTGATCGTCGGTTTCGTGATGGAACTTTACGAAAGGGGGATGATCACGAGCGCAGACCTCGGCGGCATCAGCGCGGAGTGGGGCAGCGGTGATGCGCTGATCGCGCTGATTGAATCTATCGGCAGGGGCAAGGGGATGGGAGAGTTAATGGGCAAGGGAGTAGCGGCGATGGCGCGTGAGTTTCCCGGCTCGGAGCGGTTTGCGATGCATGTCAAGGGACTTGAGTTGCCGGGGTATCATCCGAACGCAGCGAAGGGGATCGGGCTCGGATATGCGATTTCGGAGCGCGGTGCGTGTCATCTGCATGGCGCGCCGTTGAGCGAGGTATTAGGCGGCGCCGACCCGAAATCGTATTTATCAAAAGCGGAACTTTTCAAGGTGAATCAGGACGAGGTGGCGGTGATAGATTCGGCAGTGCTGTGTTACTTCATAAAATTCGGGATGACATTGAAAGAGGTCTGGCAGATGATAGTCCCTGCGACTGGATTTGATTTTCCTGCGCCGCGTCATCTTGCCCGTGTCGGCGAGCGGATAACAACATTGTGCCGATTATACAATATTCGCGAAGGGATCAACGGCAGAGCCGACACGCTGCCGCAGCGCTGCATTGATGAACCGATACCATCAGGTCCTGCCGCAGGCGAAACCGTTCAACTCAAAAAACTACTCGCAGAATATTATGAATTGATGGGGTGGGATGAAAAGGGTGTGCCGACTGAAAAGCGTTTGCTTGAACTTGGATTGAGTGATTTTTTAATTTTTTAAATTGGAACCACAGATGAACACAGATTTACACAGATTTACTGCTCCAGAATGAGAAAATTCCAATAGTATTAAATTAGCGCCCTTCGGGCGATAATTGGCTCACGCAAAGGGCGCAAAGAAACGCAAAGGGCGCAAAGTGGTAGGGGCAAGGCATGCCTTGCCCCTACATGAGGGGAGAAAAGGGTGAAAACGGGTGAAAGGGGAAAATAAGATTTATCCATAAAAATGATAAAAAAGGCATCAACAATCAGTGATTTTTAAGTTATGGAAAAGTGGAGAACGAGAGATAATTCCCGTGGTATATATTTATGAATAATAAATGCACAATAAAAATTAAAAGAATCTATGACAAGGTTGATAAAGATGACGGTTTCAGGATTCTGGTTGACCGTCTATGGCCGAGAGGATTATCAAAGGAAAAGGCTCAAGTTGATCTGTGGTTAAAAGATATTGCCCCAAGCAATGAACTAAGGAAATGGTTCAACCATGATCCAGTCAGATGGGATGAATTTCAAAATCGCTATAAAAAAGAACTTGATGGTAAAAAACAATTGATAATGGAACTTAAGAAAATTGTTAAAGACAGAATGGTTGTTACCTTACTTTTTTCTGCCTCGGATAAAGAGCACAATAATGCCGCAGCGTTGAAAAAAATAATCCATATATGAGCATTTGAATAAAAACAGGCAGTATCAGCGCGTGATCAGCGTGTGAATCTTTTTTACCGTATTTCAGGACGGTAAATTGCTTCGCCGTTCTTTATTTCAAAATCAAAAAAAATAAACGGCAGACATCTTTTACATTCTTCAAGAATCATTGTTGTGAGTTCTCGTATCTGCCCCTGCACCCTTTTGCTGCACGCCCGCTCCCTGAAGACATGCCGCCACTGCCGCAGATTATAAGTGGCGACTATCTCAGTCTTCGTTGAATTCGGCAGCACCGAGCGGGCATCCTCAGGGCGAACGCCTTTATCCCTCAATTCACGATATGCAAGATAGGACATCAGGACAGATTTTGCCCACGAATTTTTAACTTGTTCATCTGATTGTTCAATAGTATCAGGCAAAATGACATTCAACTTATTCGCTTTTCCATAATCGCAGTATCGCTGCGATTCCTGACTGTATGCGCCGAGACGATGGCGCACGAGTTGGTGCGACATTGCGCGGTCGCCGACAAATTTCACCGTGAAGGAATAATGCTCAATAACGCTTTCATGCCCGCTTCTGATAAGTCCCTCTAAAAATTTCTTCGCCGATGCCGTAGTGATCCTGCCCTCTGACTTGTAACAGGTTCTACCGCACAATTCCAGGAACATCGCAATATAATCAGCGTCAAGATGCATTTCAGGCGTCCACACAACCGCTGTCCCCTGATATTTCGGGAACAATACATGTGGTTTTATGACTTCTATGACATCGTTAAATCGGACGCCGCTAATTTCAGCATCAAACATTGTTCACTGATTATAACAACAATTTACTCAAATTTCCCCTCAGCAATCTTTTTATGCACTTCCTTGTGATCTTCATGAGTTGGCGAGGGCTGAACGACATGCAAAACTGTGAGTTCGGTGAGTGCATTTACCCCTCTTTTAACGCCTTTTGGGACTACAATCAAGTCGTTTTTCTCCGCGATTGTTCTTTCCTCCCCTGCGACCACCTCGGCTTTGCCTTCAAGGATACACAAAACCACATCAATACCAGGCTTATGCACAGGTATGTATTGCCCTTTTTTGAAGTAGGCAAGGATTACCTTCAACTCATCGGTTTCGTAAACAACCTTCGGGTTGAATCTGTTTTCGTCAAAAGATTTCATTTCTTCTGCATTCACTTTGATCATTTTCTTCCCCCTTGTTAAATCAGAACCACAGATGAGCACAGATTTACACAGAAGTAGGGGCACGGCATGCCGTGCCCTAATTAAAACACGCAAAAATTTCCATTACAATGCAGTAGTTTCATTCTTGTCTTTACCGTTGTTTCGCAGGTGATAGTCCTCAATCGCCGCATGAAGCGCATCGGCTGCAAGATTGGAGCAGTGCATCTTGACCGGCGGCAGTCCGCCGAGTTCGTCCGCCACATCGTTGCGCGTTATATTGCTTGCCTCTTCAATGGTCTTCCCCATTGCCATTTCGGTTATTATGCTTGATGTGGCAACCGCTGCGCCGCAGCCAAAGGTGCGGAACTTGATGTCCTTAATGCTTTCATCTTTCACCTTGATCTGCATCTCCATCAGGTCGCCGCATTTTGGATTACCCACACGCCCTACCCCATCGGGGTTTTCTAACTCACCCACATTGCGTGGATTGCGAAAATGATCCATAACTTTTTCAGTATACTCCAGCATGCTGCGCCCCCATTCTCGGCACGAGCGGAGACATCGCTCTGAGCCGCTTTATTATGGGCGGAAGAACCTCAAGCACAGCATCTACATCCGCCCTTGTTGACCATCTGCCGAGCCTCAGAACAAGTGAGCCGTGCGCTTGTTCGTGCGAAAGTCCCAGTGCCAGAAGCACATGGGATGGCTCAAGTGTTTTGCTTGAGCACGCAGAGCCTGTAGAAGCGAGTATCCCTTCCATATCAAGACTTAAAATTATGCTTTCACCCTCTATGTAATCAAATCTGAAACTCGCATGATTGGGCAGCCGTTTATATCTTGAGCCTGTGAGGTATGCCCGGTCAATATTGTTCAGCACACCTTCAATCAACTCATCCCGTAACCCCTGGAGCCATGCGGATTCATTAAACATCTCACTCTGCGCGATTTCACATGCCTTGCCAAAACCAACGATGCCCGCAAGGTTCTCGGCGCCGGAGCGGAGACCGTTCTGCTGTCCGCCGCCTAAAATCACCGGCTGTATCTTTACTTTTGGACCGACATATAGTGCGCCTGCGCCCTGCGGACCATACAAATCGTTGGATGAAATCGTCAGGAGGTCTATCTTGTAAATGTCCGCATTAATTGTAATGTTTCCCGCTGCCGCCGTCGCATCAACATGCAATGGCACACCTTTATCCCTTGTTATCGCCCCGATCTCCCATATCGGCTGAACTGTCCCGATCTCGCCGTTTGCATGCATAATGGACACCAGAATCGTCTTATCGTTGATTGACCTTTGAAGTAAGTCAGTATTCAGCAGACCATCATCATCAACCGGTATGGTAACAATTTCAAACCCCTGTTTTGCGAGTGATTTTGCGGCATTGATAACTGATATATGTTCAATGGCACTGATAATAATGCGGTTTCCCTTTTCCCGCCCGCGTAGCGCCGTTCCAATCAGTGCCAGATTATTTGCCTCAGTAGCGCCGGAAGTGAATATGATCTTTCCGCCGTCCTCTGCCGCTATGAGTGATGATACTTTATTGCGCGCTTCTTCAAGCAAGTGTCTTGCAAGTCTGCCGCCGGAATGCACCGAAAAGGGGTTGCCGACCAACTTGCCAGAATGACCGTGCATTGCCTCAATCACGCGCTGATCAACCGGTGAAGCAGAACCATAATCCATATATATGTGATCCATCACAACTCACCTCACTTTTAGAGGCTAATGCTTCATTATAAAAATCCTGAACACCCCATTCTCACGCAGCGATTTGAAGAGCCGATTTCCGGTTCTCTCTGCAAACCGCCTCAGGTCTTCCTCTGCTGCCGGATCGTCAGCCAGCACCTCTAAAACCTCACCCGAATCAAGCGAATCCATTTCCTGCCTCGTGCGAAACAATGGCTCCGGACAATAAAGTCCCAGACAATCAAGTATCCTGACTGTCTGTCTGTCGCTGCACTCTTTCATATCAGATAAAGATGACATCTGACCCCTCCCACAAAGATATGAATGTCGGCAAACCCATAATCCTGTCAACTTCATTTATCAGTTCATCCTGACTGATGTTCATCAGAGCCATTGAGCCTGAACATGCGTAGATGTGAACGGTGCCGAATTTCTTTATCGTCGTAATAGCCTCTGTTATCGTCTTCATATAACCCTTTGCAACTGCCTCTTCAATGAACTGGCTGTCGGTTTTGTCCGTTTCTCCGCGCACGAGCCGCTTAAGAGCCCAATAGGTGAAGAGGAGATGAACTTCTTTTCCCATTGCTGCTGCAACGCCGGCGATGGAAAGAGCATGAGAGACGCGGTCGTATTCGCCGGCGTGAAGCACTATGCAAAGGCTGCGTGAATCGGACATCTCCACCCTCCGATGAAGTTCTGTTCAGGCGCGATTAGGTAATCGCGCCCTACAGGTGTCATGCCTTGCCGCGCGCCCATACCGTAAGCGGCTTGCCAGTTGCTCGCGCTTCCTGAAACTTTCTCGCCATCTCCTTTTGCTGCTCGTCCGACAACCGCTGCGCCAGCAGCGCCAGTCCATCGCAGTTGCTCGCGTGGACAAAGAACGCAGAGATATATTTATCAACAGTTTTTCTTTGCTCATTGCTTAAGGTATCGCGAGAAAGCAAATCCTTCAGCCCGTTCACAACAGTCAGCGCGCCGTCATGTTCGCCCAGCAGTTCATCAATGTACTCACCGAGAAAAGTGCGGAGCGCAGGATACAGGGCTTCTTCCTCAAAAAGGAAATGCGGTCCTACTCCTTTATCCAGCGCATCCACGATCTCCCTTGCTTCTCCAAGACTGCCGCCGGCTACCGCGCCCTTGAGTTTAAGAAGATTATCCACCACCCATACATGGTCATTACGAAACTCCTTGATGTAATCAAATTCTGCCATCGTAATTTCCTCCTTTTCCTGAATCTTTTTTCTCTTTATCTCAACCCTGCTTAACACAGGATATAACTTTGTTGGCATTTCTTATTGTTCCGCAGCAACAGTTCGCGGGAACAGGACATTGTTTTCCAGATGAACATGCCGGTGGACATCGGATTCAAGTGTCTTCAGTCCATCATAAAGTGCAATGTAAGTCGGGCAGGCATCTTCAGGCAACTTGAATTCGTAGGTTATCCATCGTATCTCCGAAAGGGCAGCACCGAGACTGTTGTGTTCACTGATTAACTCGTCCACAGTTCTATGAATGCCGCCGTTATGACCTTCAGTCCTGTGTTCGCCAGCCCGTTTGGGCGATTCCTTTTCACTGATCAACGGAAATAAAACTTTTTCTTCCTTATTTAAATGATCACCGATATTTGTTTTGAGGGACTTGAATACAAGGCGGAGCGGGAAGAGAGTGTCGCTGTGGTTCGCTCCGTGGACATGCACAACGGTATCAAGTATTTGTTCCAGCCGCGGCAGTTCGCCTTTCAGGAAAGTATGATGTGTTTGATCAATATGGTTTATAAGGTCAACGATACTCATAGATGTCCAATCGCGCAGGGTTTCGCTGTTTTCCGGCGCAAGCGTGCGCGCCTCCTCAAGACTGCGCAGGAGTTCCTCAATATCAATCTCAAGTTCGCCTGCGGCATCGGTCAGCCGCTTACCGCCGCCGCAGCAATAATCAATACCGTATCTCTCAAACACTTTTAAGGATTGTGGATACTTCACTGCGATCTCGCGAACGGTTGCGGAAACATCAATTTTGCCTTTGTCGGTCATTCTATTGCTCCTTTCTTTGCTTTATTATTTATGGTTGATCCAAGATCATTTAGTTTCTGTAAAAATTCTGTCTGGTCTATCCCGAGGTGTCGGCAGGCGGTGCCGACCGTTATTGTTCGCGCTAATGTTTGCCCCATCAGAGGGTTGCGCAGAGGGGTAAAACCTGCATCCAAAAAAATGTCCAGCGCGCCAGGAACCGCCGCAAGAACATCAGCAACCGTTGCATCGGGACTTATCTGTCCGGATATAACTTTTCCAGTCAGTGTTTCTGTTTTCCCGCCGGCGCGCTGTTTATAAAACATGAGCCTCACTAAATGTATTCCCCAGATAGTAATACCAATGACTTCAAGAACGCCGCTGAAACCTATAACCTTGAAAGCCCCGGAAAAATGATCAGATAAAATCTGTGATGTTACACGCAAGGTGCATCCAAGATTAACCAGAATGAAGGTGGCAAGAAGAGGATTCAATTGACGAACATCTATCCCTGACAATGTCGGCACGACTTTTGACGCAACGCCAAGAATCATCATCGTTATGAATCCTACGGTAATTGCATGGCGTGCTGCGCCGAAATATGCGTGGGAAAACTCCACGCCGATGATCCTGTTATAAAACGGCATCACTACAACGAGTGCAAGTGCGATAACCAGCCACAAATAAGCGGCACGGATGAACTTCAGCCCGCGGTCGCCTTCGGGGACAGGTTTCCATAAGTTCCAAGGAATAATGAGCCAGAGTACCGTTGCAAACATCAAGACCGCTGCGCCTTCCAGAGCAAAGGCAGCATAAGTTATGCCAGTCAGACGAAATACAACAAAAGATATAACCTCACTTATGACAACAAGATTAAGAACTGAAAAGACGATTATACTTTTGCGTGAAGACGTCTCTGGAAAATTATACATTCCGGGCAGAAACCGCTGGCTCACGCCTAAGACCATCAGCATTGCAAATCCGTGAATCTGGATGTCGCGCAGCGGAAGTTGCCAGGTTGCGACCTGTTGAATGAGTGCTTCTGTCGTCCCCGCGGATGTGGTGAGATAAAAATGGATTCCTGAGAAGACGGTTGCTATGAAAAACCAGAATGTTGAGCCGAGTATATAGAACTCAAATGGCGCCAATTTTGATAATTTGATGCCGAATGTCCTGATAATAATTGTCGCAAAAAGAATAACTGCTGTAACCTCTGCTGCACTGCCGGCGCTGCCAATTATCAGTCCCCACGGATACTGCCATAAGATGCCTCCTAAAACGCTCGCAATTATCCCGGAAAGCATTAATGTAAAGGAAATATTCGCGATGTCAGGTCGCCATAATGAACTGTGCTTAAATCGGGGGAATGCCTGGTAGGCAAACCCCATAATGAAGAGCGCCACCCAGCCGAAAATCTGCGCGTGTCCATGCGCATTAACCTCGTGGACTGTCAACGATGTGAAGGAGTGTGCGATGGCGATTTTCCACAGCAGATATGCGCCCCAGGTTGCCCCTGCGGTCAAAGTTGCAATAATTGCAGTTATAAAAAACCGCCGGTAAATCCGATCTTCAAGCGCAACGCCCTCTGTCTGAAAACTCTCAAACGGTAAAGATATGCCCTTATTAAGCGTTTCGTTTAATTCTTTTATAAGGCTGTCAAGATCAACGCCGTGTGCACGACTGAAGAAGCCGAGTGTCTCGGCAGGACCATGCTGACCACCGCATCCCTTGAGACCATAGCGGTCAAATACGCTCCGTGTTTGGGGATATTCTATAAGGATTTCTGGTATCATTGTTTTTTCATCAATTTTCATAGCATTTCACCTGAATTTATAACATTACTTTATCATATAAAGGTAATGATTAAATCAAAATAAAAAAGGCTTCAATCAGACGGCGAGTTCTGCAAGCGTTGTTTTTTCCATAAAACTTGTAATCTGGTTGGCAATAGGCCGCCATCGGTTATGGGCTGCACAAGGATTGACCTCATTGCATTTGGTTCGCTTAAGAAAACAACCTTCATAAGCATCGCTCCCGTCAAAACGGGAAACAATATCAGCCAGAGTTACTTTATCAGGCTCTATCGCCAGACGGTAACCACCCGTTTTTCCCCGGTCTGCCTCAAGAAATCCCGCCCTTTTTAACTCATATAAGAGTTTAGACAGGTAATTTTTCGGAATTCTTGCATTTTCCGCTATTTCCTTTGCGAAAATTGACCCCCTGCCCCTGTTTAATGTCAGGTAAATTAATGCCCTCATAACATATTCAGTAGTTTGTGATATCATATCAATACCTCACTTCTTCATATAGAAGTATTATATTGACAACGGAATATTATGTCAAGGGGGGTTAAAAATTTTTTTAACTCCTTGAAATAAGAACAACACCACTGATGATGAAGAGAACACCGAATACCCGGTAGAGGTTTATTTTTTCATGGAAAAATATCTTTGAGAAGATTTGTATGAGAACATAATTTATGCTGACCATAGGGTATGCCATGCTTATGTCAAGTTTGCTGATGGCGGCGAGGTAAAAGATCATGCTCACTGCAAAAACAACTAATCCAAAGATGATCTGCGGACAAGTAACAAGACGGAGCATCTGTCCCGGTATGTTACCTCTTGAGAAATCAATTCCCTCAACACGAAGGATGCCGGCTTTCATGAGGAGTTGGCCTGTGATGGCGAAGGCGATGGAGGTGAAGAGGAGAATGAAAGGCATAATTTATAATTTTGAACTGCGAATCAAGAACTTTGAACCCCAGAAGATTCTTTTTTAACTTCGCTTTTAGATATTAGAATTACTCCGCTTCCAATGAGCGCTACGCCGGCAATGCGCAAAGGCGTAACTGATTCGTGGAAAACGAGCCAGCCGAAAAACAGGATGATTATGTAACTTATGCTCACGAATGGGTATGCGAAACTGAGATCAAGATGGGAGAGGACATGAAGCCAGATGATAGAACTGACGGCAATGACGAAAAGACCTATAATGACATAAGGGTTGGTGAAAATTTTAGTGATCTCAACGATGAGCGGGCTGTCTGCAAGATGGACGCCGCCAATAGATTCAACACCCTTCTTCATCAATAGTTGCGCGCATGTCCCGATAAGGATGCCGATGATGAGAAGTATTTTATAAGCCCGAGTTGATTTCGCTGTCATAATATATGGATTGAAATTATAGATTACCCAGAACTTTTTGGCAAAATCGGGGATAAAATATTTTGACACTGGTATAAGTTCTCAATAACATTTATGAACGGGAACGGGAAAAGGGATTAAATGGGAGACAAAAAATGTCGGAAGCAAAAAAAACGATAGAACGGGTCAGAGGGACGCGGGACATACTGCCGGGGGAATACGCACGGCGCAGGCATGCGTGGGAAAAAATCCGAGAAGTCTTTGAACGATTCGGTTACCGCGGCGTGGAATTGCCGACGATTGAGCCGGTGGAACTTCATCTGATGAAATCGGGCGAAGATATTGTCAAGCACCTGTATTCATTTGAAGATCAGAGCGGGGAAAAGATATGTCTGCGTCCCGAATTTACTGCCTCGGTCGTGCGCATGTTCATTTCTGAACTTCAGAACGAGCCGCTGCCGATCAGACTTTTCTATCTCGGCTCAACCTTCCGTTACGACCGCCCGCAGATGGGGCGCTACAGGGAATTCACGCAGGCGGGCGTGGAACTTATCGGCGGCTCAACGCCTGAATATGACGCCGAAGTGCTCGCAATCACCTGTCGTGTGATGGATGCGCTTGAATTTCAGAATTATGAACTCGTGATCGGCAACATCGGAATCACTCTAAAATTTCTGTCGCAGAAGCGACTGGAAGAGGATGTGAAAAAATATCTACTTGAAAACCTTGAGTCGCTGAACAAGGCTGGCGATAAAGATGGATATATCGCAAAAATTAAGGAAGGACTCAAAGAAAGGGGGCTTCCGTGTGGGAAAGCCACAGATGAAGCGCTTGAGTTCATCAGGAAGTTGATTGCGATAAAAGGCTTGCCGCCGGGGGTATTTGATGAAGTAGATGTCTTGCTGAAGGCATACAATGTAAGCGATGCGCCGCTGAATGAACTGCGGGCGATAGCGGATTACCTGAATTACTATGAGGTTGACTGGACAAAGGCTCGGATAGATTTTGGTTTCGGGCGCGGGCTGATGTATTACACCGGGATGATATTTGAGATTTACTGTTATACGGACAGGCTCGGCGAGAGCCAGAAACAGGTATGCGGCGGGGGGCGGTATGATACGCTCATCGGTGCGCTCGGCTGTTCGCGGGATGTGCCTTCGGCAGGGTTTTCATTCGGGTTGGACAGGCTGCTGCTGGCGATGGGTGAAGTTTCAGAGGCGCCTGCATTTCTGGATGCGTTTGTCGCCCCTATAGGCGGCGAGGCGGAGTTTCAGCATGCGATATATGTTGCCAATCGGCTGCGGGAGAAGGGATTGCGCGCGGAAATCGGACCTAAAGGCGGTTCGCCGCGTGAACTCACAGGTATGGCGAACAGGCTCGGCGCGAGATTCGTGCTTTACATCGGCGAGGCGGAACTTGCCGAAAAGGTTGTTGCCTTGCGTGATATGAAGATGAAAGAGCAGAAGAAATGTCCGCTTGAAGAAGCGATCGGGATAATCAATTCAAAAAGATATAGAACCACTGATGAGCACGGATAGACACAATGGTGTTAAAGAATCGGTGAGACTGTGGATTACTGTAACTAATCTTCAGTAGGAGTTAAGTTTGATTTGGAGTGCGGTGGCACGACACCGCTTTGTTATACGGCGACATGTCGCCGTAAATGAAAGCGACATCGTGATGTCGCACTCCGA
>JBFMBQ010000298.1:0-14917 GCA_040755115.1 bacterium | reverse complement strand
GTATATTCCCTGTAAGAAAGCATCAGTCCGTTGGTCTCAATTTCTATATCGGGGATGCCGATGCTGCGAGCGATTTTGATGTAGTCGGGCAGTGCGGGAACGAGCGTTGGTTCGCCACCTGTGAAGGTCAGGAGGCGCAGCCGCTCTGTTGTGATGGTTTTAAGATTTTTCTTTATAATTTCCGGGTTAAAATCCCAGTCATCTTCAATGGAAGTGAAATGGCAGAAAGCGCAGCGCTGATTGCATAGTGCGGTAATAGGAATGCGAACTTGATCGCCAATGTGCCGCCATTGTGGTTTATTATCGGATGATGATTTCTTCTCAGGCACGATACATTAAAAAGACATACAATTTATTCTTTGCACATACATAGACAAGGCTGCCGTTGACAGCGATGCTGGTGATTTGATCAGGCGTTTGAAAGTATCCAATCAGCGACGGTTTTGCGGGGTCGGACAGGTCAACTAATTCAAGGTAATACTTCGTTCCATCTTTTTCTACATCATGTGCAATATAGGCAATGTTCCCATCAACTATAAACTGTGTTTTTGATGTTGATTCGTAAATATCCGCGGGATCGCCAAATTTTGAAATGTATTCGCCAACCATATCCATTTCCGGATTGTCGGGCTTGCCGCCGGCTTTGTATATCTCAAATACAGGTGATTTTTTCTCATAGAAAGGTAATGCTGCAAAAAATCCATCCTTTGCGCTACGCCATGACGCAAAGAGCCTGAGAAGCCCCCCTTTGCCTTCTATCTTCGGGGCGGTTAAATCAGAAAGATCATACAATTTAAATGACCCCATTTTTCCGTATTCAATATAAAACTGGTCGCCTTCAACAATTTCCGCATTCGCGGTCTTCTCTGTTTTCATTGATGCCGCCTCAACGGGCGAGGATGGATTGGATACATTATACACGCTCATACCTTTGTCGCCGCTTGAATATATGACATATAATTTATCGCTTAAAATCTTCAATTTTTTAACAAGTTCACCTTTTGCGAAATCTATCTTCCCAATCAGTACAGGCGCTATTGTATCCGAGATGTCAAAAATACAAACGATGCTTTTTTCAACATTTTCTCCGGTTGCTCCCTCGTCCTGCTCACCCTCTGTCGCTTTACCAGCAACATAAAGTTTGTTGCCGTTTGTTACAACACTTGTAACCTGTGTTATACCGAGCCCGACGAGATTCATTACCAGGAGTTCTTTGACCGTTTCCTTCCCCTTTTTCTTGTTGTCTATTTTAAGAAGACGGATTGAGGGGCTGCTGATTGTATATGTGAGGATGTGATCATGCGAGATTGAAACGATATTGTTCCATGGGGTGGACAGGTCGTATTCTGTCAGGAGTGCTGACTTCAGGTCGCCTTTATTTGAAATGGGTGCGGCGCCAGGGACATTTATTTCAACCGTCTGGGAGTTGGTTAACTTATCTTCTGTTACATCAAGGCGGAAGGCGTATTTGCCGGATGCAGTGGTTGGGAGTTCGCATTTTGCGGTATCACATACATTTTTTTTGAGCAGAGGTCCTGCGGTTTGAGACCAGTGGTATTTCAGTTTTGCAGCGGATTTTGAAACACTTTTTGAACCGTCCAGTACAATGTTTCCTGCTTTCAGTTCTGCGGTTGCAGAAGGAACGGGAAATTTTTCCCAGGGGAGGGTTTTAAGTGCAGTCAGGTCAAAACCTTTTTCATTTTCAGCAGCAGGTGTAGTATCTTTAGGCGGTGGAGGGGGAGGAACATCAACTGGTTTGGGGCCAGTGTCGGGCGGCTCGGGCGGACGGGGTGGCTCTTTAGGCTGTTCTTCAGACGGCGCCGGTTGTTCTCCTTCCTGTGGTTTGGTCTTTGGTTCTTCACCGATAATCGGGTCCGATTTAAGATCAGCAGGCAGTTGAACAACAGTAATTTTTTCAGCCTCGTCGGGCAGAACCTCTACGGAAATTTCCTTATTATACAGAATGTATTTTGGATCATAGGTTGTGAAAGTGGTATTGTAAGCGGACAGGGAAATTTTCAGCGGGGTAGCCGTCGGCAATCCCTTTATCTTGATAGACCTGTCATCCAGTGCCGCCAGAGGTGAAATCTCAGCCGTCAGTGCGTCTTCAGGGTCAACCGTGATCTTTGATGTATCCCTTTCAAGATGAACTATGACATCTCCCTTGCCCGTCAGCCCTGTAAATTTTACATCATAAGAGCCGGCGTTAAAACTGTAATCCGACCCAGGTCCGGATATGTAGCGAAAGATCACATACAGGGTGCCTGTCTCCTGGGCGGGCAAACTGTTTGACAGCAATCCTGCGAAAAGAACCGAACTGATAAGTATCGCTGAAAACTTTTTCCGGAAAATCATTCTCACACCCCTCCTGATTATAAATGTCAAATATCTAAACCCTTTCATACATGATTAGCATTTTGTTATAAGAATAAACAATATATTTTAATTTTGCAAGATTAAACCCTGTGGGAAAAGTAGACAGGGATTGGGTAAGATGGTAGATGGTAGAAGTGAGATGATTTTGGTCGTCTCCCGTCTTTCATTTCCCGTCTTTCGTCTCTCGTTTCTGACTGCTATCTGCCATAATTTCGGTTCAGATAATCCATCTCTACCGTGTGAGAAATTTTGATAAGCCTGTCTGTTTTTTCGGGGGAAAAGTAATCAAAACAGGAGGATATCTTATCCAGTGTGCGGATGCCGTATTCTATTGCCCCGATGTCGTCAGGGTAAATCTTCTGCCGGCCAGCGTTTCGGTTCTGTTCGTCAATCCGATCAAGGGCATCCTTTACATCCGACAATATGGCGCGTGCAGAGTTAACGGTTTCTTTCTTTTTGCCTGCTCTGACTATCCACACGGCGATGTCGATCATCTTTTTCCCTTCCTCGTATTTGATGCTGCGGTAGGCTTCAAAATATTCTTCCGGAGTTATTATGAGGGAGGGGGTGATGGTTTTACCTGTTGTATGAAAAATATTAATCAGGTTGCTGACGAGTCTGTTTTCAAGTTTGATGGAGCGCGAGTGAGCGATGACAGAATTGAGGCCGATGCGCAGCGCGGTGGGGAAGACTATGGCGTGGCGCAGCGCGATTGAAGGGAGAGAGGGGATGATCAGTGTGAGTTTGTGGGGATTTTTCAGCATTTTTATTAAGGATTCAAAACTTTTATCTCTCTCATAACGGGCGTCAGGCTCAGGGTAAATCGTGGTCAGAAAAAGGTCTTCAAGAATGTCAATATCTGCCTGCGATATGTCCTTGAGGAAGCCGTTCATTCTGTGGTTGGGTATCCTGCGGATGTTTTCAAGACGGTATCGCTCTTTTATTTCGTCGTGGGTAAACTTGACGGCTTTTTTTCTCACGATAGACCCTTCATCGGTAGTGATGGGTGTTGTGGTTTTTTTTGCTTCCATTGTTTTCATAGAAATGACTTATCTTATTCCTTTGCTTAACGGCGACAACCGTTAAATGCTAACTCACATTTTCTGTGCCTTCAATATATAATGAGAAAATTTGGAATAAAAACAAGCACCCGAATGTTTCACGCAAAGCAGACATAAGAGGTGTAAAAAGGGTTGAAAAAAGGAAATTATTTAATATGTATTGAAATGTTTAAGGAAATGTAGTTAAAATAAGCGTTTGTGTGATTGATTTTGAATTGTGCTGAATCGGCAGAAGATACAACAAACCACATGTTTCCTGATCTTTGGAGAGGTGCCTTCAAGGTTCTCCAATGAAATGAGGGAAGCAGAGGAAAAACCGAAACGGGAGGTAAGATATGCCATCATCAGTAACAATGAAGCAACTTCTTGAGGCGGGAGTGCACTTCGGTCATCAGACGCGAAGGTGGCACCCGCAGATGAAACCCTTCATCTTTCAGGAGCGTAACGGCATTTACATTCTTGATTTGCAGCAGACGCTCAAGCGTGTTGAAGACGCTTATGAGTTTGTAAAGGGTGTCGTCAGGGGCGGGGGCAAAGTGCTATTTCTCGGGACGAAGAAGCAAGCCTCTGATGCAGTCAAGGAAGAGGCGGAGCGGTGCGGAATGTACTATGTCCATCAGCGGTGGCTTGGCGGGATGTTCACAAATTTTCACACGATCCACACCCGAATTGAAAGACTTGAGGAACTGGAGGCGAGGGAGGCGTCAGGCGACCTTGATAAACTCTCCAAGAAGGAAGCGAAGCGCATACGCACCGAACTGACGAAACTGCGCAGGTATCTGGGCGGAGTGCGCGGGATGCGCAAACTGCCGAATGTGCTTTTTATCGTTGACCTCAAAAAAGAATACATTGCATTTCTTGAGGCAAAGAAGGTTGGAATACCTACAGTAGCCGTTGTGGACACCAACTGCGACCCCACGGGGCTGGATTATCCGATCCCCGGCAACGACGATGCCATCAGGGCAGTGAGGCTTCTGTGCAAGGTTGTCTCCGATGCGGTCATTGACGGAATGCGGGAAGCGGAAATCGGCGAGGCGACCTTCGCGCCGGCGTCGGAAGGCGAGGGTGGGAAGGAAGCCGATGAGGAATCGGAATTGGCTCAGATTGAGATGACGGCTGAGGAATCAGAAGAAGCAGAAGAAGCGCGGGCAACATAAGCAGGAGATTAAAATTTCATAGTGATAAGTTTTTAACCGTAAAGAACGGGCAGGGTGCAGAGAAGGTTATTCGTGAAGATTCGTGTAATTCGCGGGTCAATAGATTTTCCCCACTCCGCGTCCTGCATACATTGCGATGAGAATTGAGGGAAGAAGATGGCAGAGATAACGACGGCAATGATAAAGGAATTGAGGGAAAAGACTGGGCTTGGCGTGCTTGACTGCCGCAATGCGTTGCACGAGGCGGAAGGCAATATGGAGAAGGCGGTGGAGATACTGCGCAAGAAAGGCAAAGCGGTGGCGGCAAAGAAGGCTGAGCGTCTGACATCGCAGGGGCTGGTGGCGTCCTATGTGCACATGGGCGGGCGGATCGGGACGCTGGTGGAGGTTAACTGCGAGACGGATTTTGTGGCGCGTACCGAGAAGTTCAAACGCTTCACACGCGACCTGGCGATGCAGGTGGCGGCGCTGAACCCGCTTTATCTTGCGCGCGAGAATGTTCCACAGGAGGTAATAGAGAAAGAGAAAGAAATCTACTGCGCGCAGATTCAGGATCAGAACAAGCCGGAACATGTGGTTGAGCGCATTGTTGAGGGAAAAATGGAGCGCTTCTACGAGACTGTGTGCCTGCTGGAGCAAACCTTCATCAGGGATCAGGATAAAAAAGTGAAAGATTTAATCACCGAAAAAATCGCTGAATTCGGCGAGAACATAAAAGTAAGCCGGTTTATCCGCTTCGTCCTCGGCGACACTGAATAGAAATCCACACTTTATTATTTCTCCTTTGGTTTTTCATCGTAAATCGGTTGCGGTTGCGCTGCTGGAATCGGTATTCGTTATTTGTGTTTCGTTTTTTTTCTGCCGATTTACGAATGACGCACGACGATTCGAGTCGCGCAACCGCAACCGAATAACAGAAAACTTTGATCATTTGCATCTCTACGGTATATTCTGAATGTCTGCATTTAAATTTGCTCAAGTCCAGGTATAATTTAGCAAAGGGGGAATTTATGCAGGTTACGCCGATAGAGATAACACATCACGAATTTACACGCGCCTTCCACGGATATTCGCCGCGCGAGGTCAAGGATTTCTTTGAGCAGGTCTCCGAGTATATGGAACAACTCATTACCGAAAAGAGAGCGATTGAATCGGAGGTTGAAAGCCTGAAGAACAGTCTGGCGAAGTATCATTTGCTTGAGGAAACACTACAAAAAACCCTCATACTTGCACAGAAGACCGCCGAGGAATTCACCGCCAACGCCAAGAAGGAATCGGAAGTAATCCTTGAGCGCACAAAACTGGAACAGCAGCATATACGCGATGATTTCGCTTCCATCCGCGCAATGAAAGAGCAATTTGAAGCCGACTTCCAGGCACTCCTTGAAACCTACCTCGCACGACTGAAAGAAAAGAGGATAAAAACGCAGGATTCTCAAAATGGACTTTGAACATCCTGAATTAACCGCGGCAGACGGCGGCTGGGCGTTCTATATCCATGTTGTGCCCGGCGCATCAGCAAACCGTGTGAGCGGTATGCGCGGCAGCGCCCTGAAAATCAGAATCGCCTCGCCGCCGAAGGGGGGCAGGGCAAATCGCGAATGTATAAACTTCCTCTCGGAAATTCTCGGAGTGAAGAAGAATCAGATACAAATCGTCTCAGGAGAAACCTCGCGGCATAAAAAAATACTTGTCAGCGGCATTGAAAAAGCGAAACTTGAGCGAAAACTTGCAGAACTCGTATGTAAAAATTAAGAATTATTTGAGCGGGAGCAAAAATGAAAAGAACCGTTAGAGATATAGAAGAAATCTTAAAAAAAGCAAAATCAAGCCTTCGCAAAATTTATGGAAAAAGGCTGAAGGGTATTATCTTATACGGTTCTTATGCCCGCGGGGACGCCGATGATGGTTCTGATATTGACCTTATCATTCTTTTGGAAGATATGAAAAACGCATGTGCTGAAATAGACAGGTGCTCTGAAGAAATTCACCATCTGGATTATATATACGATACACTAATATCCATAATACCTATAGATATGAAAGAATATAACACAAGGTTATCACCACTAATCCTCAACGCCAAGAGAGAAGGCATTCCAGTATGAATGAAGCGAATGATATCTTGGACCTTATAAAGAAAGCAAAAGAGAGCCTTGAGGCTGCAAAGGCTTTATTTGAAGATGGCTTTTATGGTTTCTCAGCAAGCAGAGCATATTATTCTATGTTTTATACAGCCGAGGCTGTATTATTGACAAAAAAACTGTCTTACTCAAAACACTCGGCAATCATCGCAGCCTTCGGAAAGGAATTTATTAAAACAGAAATTTTACCTCAAAAATTACGGGATTATCTCGTATCTGCCTTTGACCTGAGGCAATTAGGTGATTACGGCAGTTCCGGAGCAGTAGATAAAGAAAAACCCCAAATCCTGATTGAACAAGCGAAGGAATTTATAAATACAATAGAGGAATTTTTAAGAAATAAAGGTTATAATCTGTAAAATTACATCTCAATGATTTAAAAAATATTTTAAAAAATGTTCAAATCAGACCAGCCGATTAAATTTTATAAAGAAGATGGAGAAAGTGACTAAAAAATTAATTGAAACAAACCCTTCAATAATGATGGGCAAACCAGTCATCTCCGGGACGCGAATCACCGTAGAACTCATATTAGAAAAATTAGCGGCTGGTGAAACGATAGAACAACTGCTTGAGGAACATCCCCGTCTCACACGCGAGGCAATACAAGCCGCTATAAAATCGCAAATGAAAAAATCGTTTGTAAATCTTAGCAAAAAAGCGCGGGCATCAGGCTGCAAGGCGAAAGATGTTGAATCCATTATTAAGAAAGTTCGGTTAGAGAAAAGGCATAAGATTTGACAGGGCGAGGAGAAAAACATGGCAAAAGAACAGCGACCAATTTCAGATAAATGCCGCGCCTGCGGCGGCGAACTCGTGGAAGAAGATGATTACATCTTCTACCGCCGCCTGCGCCGCGCTGCGGCTTATATCCTGCCCGCTGCGATTATTTGCGGGATATGGGCGCCGGTTTTCAGTATAATAAGGCTGATCGCTGAAGGCGGACTCGGCGATGTTGAAGGCTCGGCAGCGTTGTTTTTGCTGATCGTCCTCTTGAAAAAAATCGCTGTCGGCATCATTCTCGGCGCAGTCATCGGGATTCTCACCGGCATCTGGGGCGGCGACACAGGGCTGCTGCTCGGCGCTATTGTCGGCGTCATCGGCGGCTTCTTCGTTGCAGCGGTTGATGTGGCGCCGCTCCGTGCAGAGGCTGCCTATCGGTGGGATGTGGTTATGACGGCGATGGTCGGCGGCATCCTTTCCTCTGCGACCGCCTATCTTACCGATGCCATTGGCGGGAAGCGATTCTCAAAATGGATTCGCCCTGAGGTCTGGACGGAGGGGGAAAAAACGGCATGATATGTCCTGTATGCAATATAGGCATGGTCGTTCTGGAGTTTGAAGGGGTTGAACTTGATCATTGCATGGAGTGCAACGGTGTCTGGTTTGATCGCGACGAACTGGATTATTTGCTGGAATCGTTTAAACTCAATGTTAAATCTTTTGAGATGAAAGCATCAAAGTTCTTAGAAATCGCCCGTAAGAAGGAGAAGGCGCGCCGCTGTCCGCGCTGCCGGGGGAAAATGAAGAAGGTCTCGGTTGAAGGAGACCCTCCAATCATCATTGACCGGTGCGATGTTCATGGAGGTTACTGGTTTGACGGCGGGGAACTTACGGGTGTTATCAGTCGGGGCGCCGCAGAGGAAGATTGGAAAAGGGTAACCGATTTCCTCGGCTCACTTTTGTCGTTTAAAAACATAGAAAGGGAGGAACCGCAACTATGATTTCGGGTGCAATATTCATCGGTGTAATTGTCCTTGTATTGCTGTTTATCGTCGGGATTTACAACGGACTTGTCCGCGTGCGAAACGAGGTAAGGAACGCCTGGGCGCAGATAGATGTTCAACTCAAGCGGCGGCACGATCTGATCCCTAATCTTATTGAAACCGCCAAGGGCTACATGAAGCATGAGCGGGAGACGCTTGAAAACATAACAAAAGCCCGTAATCTTGCTCAACAGGCGATCGGGAGCGGCGTGGCTGCGCAGGCATCCGCAGAGACCGCGCTCGGAAGCGCTCTTATGAGGTTCTTCGCTGTCGCCGAGAATTACCCTGACCTCAAGGCGAGCCAGAACTTCCTTGCGCTTCAGGAAGAACTCACATCAACCGAGAACAAGATCAGTTTTGCGCGCCAGTTCTACAACGATTCCGTGATGAAATACAACATCAGAATTCAGTCCGTGCCGGCGAACATCTTCGCAGGAATGTTCGGTTTCCGTGAGGAAAAACTGTTTGAACTTGAAGACAAGGCAGAAAGAGAAGTGCCGAAAGTGAGTTTCAGTTGATACGATAGTTGCATAAAAATGATTGACCCACGAAGAACACGAAGGGCACAAAGGGAAAAGATCATAAAAATAATTTTTCTTGGTGCTCTTGGTGACTTTGTGGTTAATAATTTATGAAAATTCGGTGTTGATATGTGGAGCCAGATCAGTTCCAACAGGCAGAAATCCATTTTCTACTCGCTGTTCATGGCGGCGGTTCTGGTTTTTGTCGGAGCCGCTTTCGGGATGGTTTATCTCGGCGAGGAGGGCGCAGTTGCCGGCGGCGTGTTCGCTGTGGTGATCTGGCTGATACTGCTTTTGATAAGTTACTATTCAGGCGATCAGATTTTCCTCTCATCCAGCGGCGCAAAACGCGTAACGCAGGATGATTTCCCGATGTTATTCAATGTCGTTGAAGAGATGAAAATAGCCTCAGGTCTGGCTCGGATGCCGAATATATACATAATTGACGACCCCTCGCCGAATGCCTTTGCGACCGGCAGAGGTCCCAATAAGGCTTCCGTTGCGGTAACATCCGGCTTGCTTTCACGCCTGAGCCGCGATGAACTTCAGGGCGTCATTGCGCACGAGATGAGCCATGTTGTGAACCGGGATATTCTCCTTATGATGGTGCTCGGCGTGATGCTGGGCGCGATAGTCATTATGGCGGACGCATTTTTCAGGGTGCGTTTCTGGGGTGGTGGCGGCAGGAGGTCGTCCTCAAAGGGCGGCGGGCAGGAGCAAATCATTCTTCTTGTAATCGCGCTCTTTTTCATGATCCTTGCGCCGATCATGGCAAGGATGATTTATTTCGCCGTTTCACGCAGGAGAGAGTATCTCGCTGACGCATGCGGCGCGCAGTTCACCCGTTACCCCGAAGGACTCGCCTCCGCGCTTGAGAAGATTTCCACCGCGCCCGGCAGCGTCCGCACAGCAAACCGTGTAACGGCGCCGATGTATATCGTGAATCCCCTCTCTAAAGTTAAGAGCGCCGCCGTCGGGCTGTTCAGCACCCACCCGCCGACGGAAGAACGAATAAGAATTCTGAGGGGCATAGGGGGCGGCTATTCACTCGCCTCATACCACGCAGAATGGAAAAAAACCGCATCCGACAGGAAAGGTGTCCTTTTCACTGCGGAGGATATGAAGAGCAAAATCTTCACGCAGGCAGCCGCCGCAGCGCCGGCAGTCAGTGTCTCGGAGCCAGTTGCGAGCAAAAGCAGCGTGAGCGATTTCTTCTGGAAAAAGGAAGGTTACAGAGGGGTAGAATGCGACTGCGGCGTAAAAATCAAAATCCCGCCCGATTTCAAAAATAATTTCATCCACTGCACAAAATGCGGTAAAAAACACGCAATTCCACAAGTCTCCCGGTGAAGGACTTTATTTAATAAATGTAGGGACACGATTCATCGTGCCCGAGTGGGTTTGATAAATCAAACCCCTACAACAAATGTCAACCAATTATGCGAGATTCAATAAGCGCATGATCATAGAGGAAAGAAGAACAAAAAAACTCAGGATTTTTAGTGAAGGCAAACAACCTCAATTCCCAGTTCAAGACCTGACCCCAAACGCTTCCCAATTCCCAGTTCAAGACCTGACCCCAAACGCTTCCCTTGCAGCAGGCGAGGTATGCCTGTCAACCACCAACAGAAACTTCGCCGGCAGAATGGGACACCCAACGAGCAAAGTTTATCTATCTAACCCCGCCGTTGCAGCAGCATCGGCGGTAACGGGCAGAATCACGCACCCAGAAAAAATTTAATCGCATATAAAAATAATTACAACAAAACCTCAACAACGGAAAACATTGGTTGAAGTTTATTTGTAAAAACAGGAAAAAGGGGTCAGGTCTTGAACTGGGAATTGAGGTGATTCATTTCCTCTGAAAATTTCAGGTTTTTCGCGATTTCTTCTTCAACCCTTTTCAACCCGTCTCACCACTTTACTTGCTGCACATAATCTTTTGAAATTGTGCATTCTTAAAGAATTACCGCGGAAACACGGAAATGCGGAAACACCGATCTGTGTTCATCCGTGAAATCCGTGCCGAAAAAATTCATATCTACTGGGAAGCCACCGCTGTCTTTTTGCCCCTCTTCATAAGTGCAGCAATCCCGATGACGATGATTATCCCGAGCGCGAACAGAACCGCCAGCGCAACCACGCTGTGCAGAACCATAGAGACAGCGAGCGCCGCCGCCGATAAAACAACTGAAATGAAGAATGTAATCGTCCCGGTGATGAACCTGCTGATCGCCCCTGCCGCAGGCAAAATGCTGAAAAGCACATTCACAGGTCCAAAGAGCATCCCCAACCCAATCCACATCATCAGAAAGGCGCCGCCCCTGATGAGCCAGGTTATCAGGACGAATTCCTTGTGCAGCGTGGCAATCGCTTCGTCCCTTGTGCCCTTGAAAACACGGAAGAGATGCCTGTTTTTTTCGTCGTTGTAAGCGGTTATCGTGCCACCGACAAGCCTGCCGAGTATCGTGGCGTTTATCCCCTGATCAAGCACATAGTAACTGACCCTGTGGTCGCCGAGATAGGGCGAGAGGTGCGAGCCTCTGCCTTTGAACACATAGTCGGTTCCCACGAGCACAGCGCCGCTCTTTAGGGCAATGTTCTGCCCGTTTAACGCCAGCCTGGTGAGCGCGGGCAGCCGCATTTCGGATGTGTTTATGTTGTATGCTGCGGGATTCAAAGAATTGTTTTCCGAACCCCGAACTACGAATCCCGAACTACAATACCAGCCGCGCAACCGTTCAGCATTCAACAAACAGTATGCATTTGATTTATATGCATACACATATAATAAAATTCAGGATGGTAAGAGATAGTTAGTAGTGCGGCGATGTTCAGGGTCAGACCGCTTTTTTTACTTTTTCCGAGCGCAGGCAGCGTGTGCAGACCTTCACTTTTTTCTTTGAACCATCCGGCAGAACCACCCGCATAGTGTGCAGATTCGGATACTGCACGCGGCGCGTCTTCCTGTTTGAATGGCTCACGGCGTTGCCCGCGTTGCCCCCTTTGCCGCAAATATCACATTTGAATGCCATATAATTGTCTCCAATTCTAAATGCCCGATTCATCGGGCACTCTAAATTTATAGGACAAAAAACCAGCGGTGTCAAAAAAAATTTGACAATAAAATAGAATTAGGTATTAAGTAGTAAGAATTAAGAATTAAATATTAATTATTAAAGGGGGATAGCAAAAATATAAATTGTTTGTTTTTCCCTTTAATTCTTACTACTTAATTTTTACTACTGGTATTTATCATGACGATAACTGAAAAAATATTAGCCGCTCACAGCGGCAAATCCGGCGTAACACCAGGCGAAATCGTGATGGTCTCCGTGGATGTCGCTATGGCGAACGACATCACTGCCCCGCAGGCGATCAAGGAGTTCCACCGCACGGGTGTCGCATCTGTTTTTGACCCCGAAAAGATCGTTCTCGTGTGCGATCACTTTGTTCCAAGCAAGGACATCGCATCTGCCGAACAGGTTAAACTGGTGCGGCAGTTTGCGCATGAACAGAACATACGGCATTTTTACGAAACCGGCAGCGGCGGCATCTGCCATGCGCTGCTACCCGAGCGCGGGTTTGTTGCGCCGGGCGATGTCGCCATCGGCGCCGATTCGCATACCTGCACTTACGGCGCGCTCGGCGCCTTCGCAACCGGCGTGGGCAGCACTGATATGGCTGCGGTGTGGGCGACAGGAAAAATCTGGCTGCGAGTGCCGGAGAGCATACGCATAGTCTTCACGGGGAATCTGCCAAAATGGGTTGGCGGCAAGGATTTGATCTTAAACTTGATCGGCAGGATAGGCGTTGACGGCGCACGCTATAAGGCGCTGGAATTCACGGGCGATGCGGTTCGGCAACTTTCAATTTTCGGTCGCCTGACGATAGCGAACATGGCGATAGAGGCTGGCGCAAAGAGCGGCATTTTTGAGGCAGATGTGGAAACAGAGGCATACCTGAAAGCGCGCACGCAGCGGACAGGGACGAATTATTCAAGCGATACGGACGCAAAATATGCAGATGAAGTTGAAATACAGGTCTCAAATCTGTCGCCTCAGGTCGCCTGCCCGGATTTGCCTGAAAATGTTAAGCCGGTTGAAGAACTGAAAGATGTAAAACTTGACCAGGTGTTTATCGGCTCGTGCACGAACGGGTGGTTGAGCGATCTGCGCGCTGCTGCGGAGGCGCTGCGCGGCAGGCGTGTGCATCCCGATGTGCGGCTGATCGTCATTCCCGCCACCGCCGAGATTTATCTTGATGCGCTGCGTGAAGGGCTGATTGAAACCTTTGTTGAAGCAGGCGCGGTTGTGGGACCGCCCACATGCGGTCCCTGTCTCGGCGGGCACATGGGCGTCCTCGCTGCGGGCGAAGTTTGTCTTTCAACCACCAACCGAAACTTCGCCGGCAGAATGGGACACCCGACAAGCAAAGTCTATCTCTCCAACCCAGCCGTCGCGGCGGCATCGGCGGTAACCGGCAGAATCACGCACCCGGAAAAAATATTTTCTTGACGCTGAAAACGCTGAAAACTCATCAGTCATCATTTTATTAAATTGACATTTTCAATACTATATGTTACAGATGAAAAAAAGTTATATAATTTCAAAATAAGAAAGTCTGGTCTTGGAGGTTAGAATGAAAAGGGAATATTCCTTTACAGTTGCTATAGAACCATGTGAGGAAGGTGGATATTTTGGAACTTGCCCATCGCTGCCAGGATGCCATGTTCAAGGTGAAACTTACGAGGAAACTTTGTCGGAACTCAAAGCGGCAATCAGGGCAATGATTGAAGATTATCTTGGTGATGGAGATGAAGTGCCTTCCAGTGAGGTATCGGTAACCACAGTGAAGGTAGCGGTCTGATGCCTCGTTTCCCGATTGTAACTTCCAAGGATGTTGTTCGTGTTGCTAAGAAATTGGAATTTGAATTTTCCCGACAGGCTGGGACAAGCCACGCAATATATAAAAGAAAATCCGACAAACGGCGTGTTGTTATTCCGATACATCCTGGTAAAGATATAAAAAGGAAAACTCTTGCGGCGATTATTGAAGCCCTTGGAATAACTGTTGACGAATTCAAAGAAATGATTTGATGGAGCAAATCCTTTGGAGAAAGCAAACAAATCCCAAGAAATTTTGATTCAAGGCAAAATCTGGAAATTCGGCGACCACATTGACACCGATGCGATCATCCCCGCGCGGTATCTTGTTTCTACCGACCCTGAATTTCTCGGAAAACATTGCATGGAAGGCGCCGACGCCGAATTTCCCGATAAAGTGCGCCCAGGCGACATCATCCTCGCCGGCGAGAACTTCGGCTGCGGCAGTTCGCGTGAACACGCCCCCTTGGCAATCCGCGGTGCTGGCATCGCCTGCGTGATCGCCAATTCCTTCGCTCGCATCTTCTTCCGCAACGCTATCAATATCGGGCTGCCGGTAATTGAACTGCCGAATATCTCGGACAAATGCGACACAGGCGATGAACTTGTGATTGATCAGGAAAAGCAGATCGTCCGCAATACCACAAAAAATATTACCATCCCATTTCAACCGTTTCCGCCGTTCATTCAGAACATCATCAACGCCGGCGGGCTTATTTCCGCTGTTAAAAAAGGCTTGATCTGAAATTATCCACGAAGGGCACGAAGTTAAATGTAATCAAAATTGAGCGATTCTATCTATGATATTGTTTCATCTAACAGGTGATTGCTGTAGGGAGCGGTCTCCGCACCGCGCCGTTCTCGGCGGCATACGGATATGCCGCCCTACAACTTTTTCAAAAATCGCTCAATTTAGGTGTAATGTAAACGGGAATGGTTAAAAAATTTATTTTCTATCTCATATTGCTTTACCTCGCTGCACTTGCAGTTGAAGGCGGCACAAGGC
>JBFMBQ010000297.1:0-2599 GCA_040755115.1 bacterium | reverse complement strand
TGCAGGTCGTTTTGTAACATATATGCAAAACCAAGGTCATTATAATAAATCCAGGTCGTTTGGTCATATTCATCGGTCATTTCTATGGCTTTTTTGATCATATCAATGGCATTATTAACATCTCCTATCTTCATATATGTTTTCCCAATGTTATCATATAGTGGAGCGTAATCGGGTGCTGCTTCTATTCCCTTTTTGTATGTATCAATTGCATCATCAACGAGCCCGATGCGATCATATAACTGGCCTAAATTATCGTAGGCTTGTGCGAAGTCAGGCGCGATTTCAATGGATTTCTTGTAATTTGCAAGCGCAACCCTTGTGAGACCAAGTCTATCGTAAACATGTCCTAAATTATTTAGCGCGTAAAAATTATCTGGAGCCATCTTGAGCGCTTTTCTTGAATATTCTATCGCCTTGTGCGGCACATTCGTATAATCATAGATAAAACCGAGATTGATGTAGGCATCTATCAAATTTGGATCAAGTTTTATCGCAGTGTTTAACTCTTTAATAGCAGCATTAAAATATTCTATGTTCATATAGGCATAACCTAATTTGGCATGGTATTCAGCAACATTGGGGTCAAGGCTGATGGCATTGCGGTATTCTTCTATCGCGCTCATTATGTCGCCAGCACCGTGCAACTCAATCGCCGTCTTGTAATGTTCAAGCGCTTGTTTCTTTGCATCCTGCGTATCTGCGGCTGGTTCGGCTGGCTCTTCGGCAGCGGCTGTTTTTGTCATCAGCAAGATGGAAAAAACTATGACGATGGAGATAACCTTAAAGATGCGGTGCAAGGTGCAGGGCGCAAGGCGCAAGGAGTTAAATTTTGAAGTAAAAATATTGAACCACAGATTAACACGGATGAACACAGATTGAATTCTTGCAAACTGCATCCCACACTCTGTTTGACTCATACTGAATTTTCTTCAATGCCGATGACAAGTATTGTGAGGTCGTCCCCCCTTGGGACTGTTCCTGCAAACTCACCAATATCTTCCGCGAGAAAATGGGTGAGTTGGAAACTGTTCGCGCCCGGATATGTTTTTACGCTCTGTGTAAGCCTGTCCAATCCGAACATCACACCATCGGTGTTGCGGGTTTCCACAACCCCGTCGGTATACAGGATGATCTTGTCCCCGCGTTGTATGGGGACGGTTTTGCTCTCAAAGTTTACGCCGGCAAACATGCCGAGACCGAAGCCTTCAGCCTCAAGTGAAATGATGCGGTTTTCAGCGGAGCAATAGAGTAACGGCGGCGTGTGACCGGCGCAGGAAAAAGTAACGCACATTTTTTCCAGGTCAACGATCATAAAGAAGCAGGTCATATAAATTGAATGCTGAACGCCGAAGTGGCGATACATAATCTCGTTCACCTTTGTAAGGATTTCGTCAGGGGTGGAGTAGCGTTCTTTGAGTTGCCCGAAGAGGATGGTAACCATCGCCATAACGAGCGCAGCGGAGATGCCTTTACCCGACACATCGCCGACGAAAGTGCCTAATTTCTTAGGCGAAAGTCTGTAAAAATCAAAGCAGTCGCCGCCGACATCGCCGTATTGGAAGTTGGCGACAGCGATCTTTATGCCTTCAACTTGAGGGTAAACGCGCGGCAGCAATTCCTGCTGAATGTTATGGGCAAGTTGGAGGTCTGCCTCTATAACCCTTTGCTTGCGCTGCAATTCCTGGTTACGCGCCTCCAGTTCTGCTGAAAGGTGCATCAATCCCTCGGCGCGTTCCTCCGCCTCATGGCACATTTTCTCAATGTTATAAACCATAGTATTGAAATTTCTGCCGAAACGCCCCATCTCATCACTGGAGGAGAAATTCACCCGCTCGGAAAATTCCTTTCTCGCCACTTTCTGACTGACTACCGTCAGTTGGGAAAGCGGCGCCAGCAGAAACCGCCTGATTATCAGATAATAAACCGCAGAAACGGCGATCAACAAACCGAGCATAAATAAAACAATATGGTTGCGAATCGCCAACAACTCGTTTTCCAGAACAGTAAGTGGTTCTGTTATGACCAGATAACCGTATAAATTTCCTTTCTTGATGAGCGGCGACGCCATTCGGAGCGATGTATTTTCAAGTCTCGTCAACGAAACCTTCTTATTATTCAGCGGGATATACTCTGTCCTCACATGTTCGGTCCGCACGAGATGGAAAATCGGCATCCTTTTATTTTTTAACTCCCCGACATTCTCCAGTTCCATCCTCTGCCCGGTCCGCACTTTCTCCGAATCGTAAAATACCATGCCTTTATCATCCGTCAGTATCATGCGCGCGCCTATTATTCTTGTCAGATTATCAAAACCCGAGATCAAAAAAGCATCGTAAGGACCGGGAGTTGATTCGTTAAGCGTGGAGTTAACCGATTTTGTCGTCTCCAGATAAACTGCGCGATGCCCCTCTACATAACTGTTAAATACCCTGATGCTGAAATAATGCAGGATGCCGTAAGTCGTTAATATGAATATAAAAACGAAAAAACCGATGAGTTTTACTGAAAGCCCTATCCTGATCATCTCTTTTTGCGCCCGGCCCCCGGCCCCGGTGGATTGATGAGCTGATTGTCCTTCGCCACTTTTTTATCGAGA
>JBFMBQ010000296.1:0-8960 GCA_040755115.1 bacterium | reverse complement strand
CTACCGCATCCTCGCGGCGCTTGAAACCGCAGCACCCGGCAAGGAAACCGCCATCGCTCCGCTCCTCGCCGCCTTCTCGGCAAACCTCAAGCGCAGATCGTTCATTATTCTCATCTCCGATCTCCTTGACGATCAGGAAAAGGTGTCCCGCGCCCTGCGCCTCCTGAAAGGGGCAGGACACGAACTGGCTGTCTTCCACATACTTGACGACGAGGAGGTGAATTTCCCTTACTCCTGCGCTTCACGGTTCGTTGATATGGAGACGGGACAGACGCTCGCTGCCGACGCCGTCTCGGTGCGCGTGGAATATAAAAAAAATCTCGCTGAATTCCTCAACCGCTACCGTGCCTTCTGCCGCGATGCGGGCATAGAGTTTGTAACAACCACAACATCAAAACCTGTGGAAAAACTGCTGCTTGAGTTTCTCACAAGAAGAGAGATGCGAAAACGCGCGTGACTGCATAGTTGCTTCTTGCAATTTTGATTTGGGTGCAAAAAGTTTCAAGGTTCAAGGTTCACGGTTCACGGTTGGGAAAAACATGTAAGTTTCAGGTGTGAAAGTTAAACAGTTTGGGTGGTTCAAACAGTTAATTCAGTTTGAAAGAGGGTTTTTGCGCTGGAATCAATTTTGAATTTGGCGCAAAAAGTTCGTAGCGAGAAGCGACACGGATTACACAGATTACACGGATTTACACAGAAAAAGAGGAGTTCGGCGCGGTGCGGAGACCGCGCCCTACAGCGATCACTCATTAGATGAAACAATATTATAGACAGAATCGCTCAATTTAGGTTAAAATGTCTATATAATATGCGGACACTTCTGGAGTGCGGCATCACGATGCCGCTTTCATTTACGGCGGCATGCCGCATTTTGGTTCAGGGTTCAACCCTGAACCAACCGGTGTCGTGCAACCGCACTCCAAATTTACGGCACATCACAAGCAAACTTGCACAAGTATGTCGGCGCGGTGCGGAGACCGCGCCCTACAGCCTGTTTGTCAAGAACACTCAAGTTTGATAAAAAGAGGAAAACATAATGAGAAAATACATCTGGTGGATTGTCGGCATTATTTTTCTTGCGCTCATCCCGCTCATTCGCGGCTCATCGGACATCTATGTTTACTGGCTATGGTATCTTGAAATCGGATATGAGAGCATCTTTCTGAAGGTGTTCTTCACAGGGCTGAAACTCGGTTTCCTCTTCGGCATCGTCTTTTTTCTTTTTCTCCTTGTCAACATCATCATTTCCGACCGCATCACACGCTTCACCGTCCTGATTCATTCCGTCCGCACGATTGAACTGCCGAGCATTGAGACTCTTGCGCCGAACATACGGCTCGTTATCCTTGTCGCATCCCTATTTCTCTCCGTCGTTATGGGCATTGAAATCTCCTCGCGCTGGGACCTGTTCCTGATGTTCAAGAACGCCGTGCCGTTCAATGTGAAAGAGCCTGTCTTCAACCGCGATGCCTCTTTTTATGTCTTCAAACTGCCGCTTCTGGAGTATCTGAACAGCATACTTCTTGTCGCTCTTATCTTCTCAATTATCATTTCCATTGTAGTGTATTCCTATAAACGCGGCTTCGGCATATCGCCGCGCGGGCTTTTTATTCACCGCCCCGTCTATGCGCACCTGTCGGCTATGGTGGGGCTTGTCTTCCTCGCAAAAGCATGGGGTTATTACCTCTTCCAGTCGCGTCTTCTCAACACCTCGCGGAGCATCATACCCGGCGCTGCCTTCACCGATATTCATGTCCGCCTGCCGCTTCTCAATGCGCTCATAGTGATCTCTGTGCTTGCAGCGGTCGCCTTCTTCATCAATATGTATTTCCGCGACTGGAAAATCCCAGCCGCCGCCGTCTGCTTCGTCGCCCTCGCATCGGGCGTGGGCGTCGGCATCCCTTACGCTGTCCAGCAACTCCGCGTCAAGCCGAACGAGATCGTCCTTGAACGCCCCTACATCCAGCGGCAAATCCGCTTCACTCGCTACGCTTACGACATCAACAACATCACAGAAAGGGAAGTTGACATCAACCAGAAGATCACATCCGCCGAACTCACGGACAACCCGCTGACAATACGAAATGTCCGCCTCTGGGACCCTCGCCCGCTCCTGAGCAACTTCAAGCAGGTGCAGGGAATCCGAACCTATTACGAGTTCGCAAATGTTGATATTGACCGCTACTACATCAACGGGCAATACACACAGGTTATGCTCTCGCCGCGCGAACTATCCTACCAGAAACTACCCAGCCGTATCTGGATCAACGAGCATCTTACTTACACGCACGGCTACGGGCTTTGTATGAATCCCGTCAACACCTTCACTCCTGAAGGCATGCCCGACTTTTTCATCAAAGATATTCCGCCGCAGTCGTCTGTTGATATAAATATTGATTTCCCGCAGATATATTACGGCGAAATGACGGATTTCACGAAAGATTTCGTCTTCGTTAATACCAAGGCGAAGGAGTTTGATTATCCGCTCGGCGCCAAAAACAAGTTCACGACCTACGGCGGCACAGGCGGCATCCCGGTATCATCGCTGCTGCGCCGCGTCGTCTTTGCCATCAAGTATTCATCGCTGCCGACGCTGCTCAACACCGACATCACGACCAGAAGCCGCATTCTCATAAACAGAAGGATCATAGAAAGGGCGCAGACAGCACTCCCACTGATCACCTATGACCGCGACCCATACATGGTAATCCACGAGGGGCGGCTCGTGTGGATACTTGACGGCTACACTCAATCGGAATACTTCCCATACTCCGACCGCCTCCCCCCGTTAAAATTCAACTACATACGAAACTCGGTCAAAACCGTAATTGACGCCTACAACGGCTCAATTAAAATCTATATCGCCCGCGATGACGACCCTATCATCCAGGCAATCGCGCGCATCTTCCCCAACACACTGAAACCCCTCAGCCAGATGCCGCCGGGTTTGAGAGAGCACCTGCGCTACCCGCAGGACATCTTCCGTGTTCAGGCGGAAATCTACCGCGTCTACCAGATGACCGACCCGCAGGTCTTCTACAACAAGGAAGATATGTGGTCAATTCCAAACGAGATTTTCTATGCAGAGCAGCAGGCGGTGGAGCCTTACTACATCATTATGAAACTGCCCGAAGAAGAAAAGGAAGAATACATACTGATGCTCCCCTTCACGCCGTTCGGCAAGGACAACCTGTCAGCGTGGTTATGCGCACGCAGCGACGGCACGCACTACGGCGAACTCCTTGTCTATAAATACCCCAAGAAGAAATTGATCTACGGACCTTCGCAGATAGAGGCGCGTGTGGATCAGGACTCCGTAATCTCACCGCAACTCTCATTGTGGAGCCAGCGGGGTTCAAATGTCATCAGGGGCAACCTGATCGTCATCCCGCTCGGCGGCTCGCTGCTCTATGTTGAGCCGATGTATCTTCAGGCGGAGAAGGGCGAAATCCCGGAACTCAAGCGCGTAATAGTTGCAGCCGGCAACAAGGTTGTCATGGAAGAGACGCTCAACGCCGCCCTCAGCAGACTCGTGAGCGGCGATGTTGATATTGTGCCCGCAGCAGACACAACCGCGGAAGAGCCCTCCGCGCCTTCATCGCCGGGAACTCCCGCCGCCGCTCAATCGCCCGCCGAGCGCGCACGTGAGCATCTTGAAAACGCCAGAGATGCGCTCAAGCAAGGCGACTGGAAAGCCTTCGGCGAGGAGATGCAGGGACTGGAAGAGATACTTAAAAAACTTCAATAGTGAAGGACAATTTTGGAGTGCGACATCACGATGTCGCTTTCATTTACGGCGACATGTCGCCGTCCTACAAATATTGCCACCTTAAGTATTTATCATGAAACAATGGCAACATGCACCAGTTCACATACTTGACGAAGCGGGAACATACATGGTGACCGCGGGGACTTACAAGAAACAACACCTCTTCAATACACCAGAAAAAATTCAAATACTTCACGATTCACTTATAGAGTTTGCGCTTGAGGCAAAGTGGGAACTCCAGGCGTGGGCAATATTCTCAAACCATTACCATTTTATTGCGATTTCACCAGATAATCCTGAAAACTTATCTTCTTTCATTTCAAAGTTACACATGGTAACCGCTAAAATAATTAACCAGGTTGACAGAATAACAGGAAGAAAGGTATGGTTTCAGTATTGGGATAGCCAGATAACATTTCAAAAATCATATCTTGCGAGATTGAATTATGTTCATGACAATCCCGTTTATCATGGGCTTGTCAATGAGGCAGAGAAATATCCATGGTGTTCAGCGCTCTGGTTTTTAAAAACGGCGGACACCGCGTTTCAGAATACGGTCAGAAGTTTCAAAACCGATCACCTTAAAGTAATTGATGACTTTTAAATTTTGGAGTGCGGTGGCACGACACCGCTTTGTTATACGGCGACATGTCGCCGTAAGTGAAAGCGACATCGTGATGTCGCACTCCGAATTTGCAGCGTGCCGAACTTTTTTCAATATAATCCCGGATTATTCATACTCTTGACCTGTTTGAGATTGTTGTAGGGCGCGCTCACCCGTGCGCGCCTAAACAGGCGGGGTCAGGTGACCCCGCCCTACAATTTCTCCCATTTTCTCAATCACTTCTCTGATCTCTGCCCTGCATGAATAATCCGGGTAATAAAAGCATGGTTTGTATGAAAACAAAAAAATAATAAAAAATGATTGCGGCCCCTTTCAGTCCGTCTACTTCATTTTTTTCATTTATAGTAATATAATTATTCAGCATAAAACTTTGTCCTTTGTGACTTCGTGTTAATTTTTATTCTGACAAACCACAAAAACACGAAGTGCACTAATACAGAAACAGACAAATATAGTTATAAATCATAGAGGTGAGTGCAATGTCAATCAATTTCAATCATCCCAATGTAAAACAACTTCAAGAACTAATTAATCGTGATGATTCATCAGGTAAAATTGGTGTATTTGTTGGATCTGGGATGTCAAAACCTGCGGATTTTCCGACATGGAGTGAATGTCTTGAAGAAATGAATAAATATGCAAATGAAAATTTGCGCATTAGTACAGGAACAAGTGAGGAATACTTAAAATTATCGGATAAATCAAAGAACACCTACACAGCATACTTTTTACGACAACAATTAGGAGAGGACAAATATTGGGAGATTTTGAAAAAATTATTTGATCCTCCTGTATTTAAAATACCAAGAGGAATTGAAATATTAAAGTTATTATGCGAGAGAAAAAAATCATTCCCATATTGACAACAAATTATGATTGTATCCTGCAAAAACATTTTGGCATACAGGCTTACACTAATAAGGATTGCCAAAGTGTGTGGTATGAACTTGAGAGAGAAAACAGAGTAATATTTAAAATACACGGCGATATTAAGAAACCTGATTCAATTATTTTTACCCATAAAGATTATCAAGATTTATACCATATGCGGCCAGATTTTGTTTTTTTACTCCAACTGCTTCTTAATATGTATACATTTATTTTTTTAGGATGTAGTCTTGCAGATCCCTTTTTTGGTGAAGCCCTTGATGCTATCGCTGCGTTTTTTGTCAATCAAAAAAGGAAGCATTATGCGATTCTGCCAAACGAACCTTATGAGAGTGTGTTTACATTGGAAAATTTACGTGGTATAAGGGTAATTCCTTACACACCTGATGACCAAAAAGATCATGAAGAAATAAATGAATTGTTAAACTATTTATATACAGGTAAACAAATAACAGAAGATGTTCTAAAAGAGCCTAAAACAGAAGATGTTCTAAAAAAGCTTAATATTAACTATTTAGATATAAATAAATGGCAACATGTTGGTCATCCCCCTGAATTATTACAAGAAGACGGAAAAGATTGTATTAAAGTTAGATACAAGGAAGGAAGTAATAGTTCAATACATATTAGTCTTGGAAAATTTAAAGAGGGGGAAACTTACAAGGCGTCTGTTTGGTTTAAAGCGGAACCGAAAAATGAGGGAGCTATTTTTCTTGGCGATGCTGTAGGACCTGACCCTTATGATAATTCAACACTAAACTTTGCAGAGGGAACGGAAGATTGGCAAAAAATTGAGGTAACACTTAAATTTACTCATGATGATGGCTGTCTTGTTTTTTTATACGGTAGTCGTGGTAAAGGAAAGGATGGAGATTTTGTTCTTTATAAAGATTTGGAAATTTATCAAATACTATAACAAGGTGAACTTTCGCACTTTTGATGATACTTGTTTTATAGAGAAATGATTACCAGTGATGAATTTTCATGCTGTTAGGTTTCAAATCACAACTTACAAAAAATCAAGGGATAATTTTGGAGTGCGGTGGCACGACACCGCTTTGTTATACGGCGACATGTCGCCGTAAGTGAAAGCGACATCGTGATGTCGCACTCCAAAGTGCGAAAGTCAACTAAAACAATCCCCATCAAAGTTCCAAAATTAAAAACTTCTGATATAATTTTCCATCAGGTATTCGCAGCAAAATGATTGAACAGTTTTTATCCATATCTATTTTTTTAATAATGAACCTTGCGGTGGGTTTCACCGCGCGCAGGATTGTATCACGCTTCTACAATGAACTCGCACCGGCGGCATCATTGACAGCCACCGCCGCCATCTTCTGCGGCGAGATCGTTGCTGTAACCGCTGCGCTCGGCTTCTGCGGCATTCTGACGCGCCTGTCTGTGCTCGGTTCTGTTATTTTTATCGCGGCAGTTTGCTTTTGTTTTTCCGGATTTGGGCGCAATGAATTGCGCCCCTACACTCCGCACTCCGCACTGTTTTTTTTCTTGTTGTTATACGCCGCCATCGCCGCGTGGGCTGTCGCCGCACCACCGCCCGCAGGCGGCGACGGCTTCATCTATCACCTCTATTTCCCCGCTCAATGGCTCAAACACCACGCCATTGAAATTATTCCGCTCCCATTCGGCGCATCCGCCGCTTCCTATTATCCGCTGAATTCGGAGACCTTGTTTCTGTGGCTGATGCTGCCGTTCCATGAAGATTTCCTTACCAATACGCTCCAGATTCCTTTCCTTCTGCTGTGCGGCGCGCTCGTGTATGAACTTTCCCGACGGACATGCGCTCACCGCGATGCCCCGCTACTCGCCGCCGCCACAGCGCTCCTCATCCCGGCTGCAATCCAGCAGGCTGTAGTGGCAAGGGTGGATGTAATCTTTTCTGCCTGGTTCTTAGCAGCGATTTTATTCCTTCTGGAATGGAACGACCGCCGCAAAACGAAATACCTCATACTCGCAGGCATCGCTTCCGGTCTCTTCATCGGCACGAAATCAATCTCGCTCCTGTATGGAACACTGATATTCCTACCGTTCCTGTTTGTTGCTGGAAAGCAACGGATCAAAGAACGGCTCAAATCACTTTTTGTCTTCGCCGCTCTCGCGCTCGCTTTCGGCGGCTTCTGGTATGTGCGCAACTGGATAGCAACGGGCAATCCTGTGTATCCGCTCCGAGTGGAGATCGCAGGCATCACCGTTTTTCACGGCGCCTACACCCGAGGCGCAATGCAGGTCTTTCACACGGACGACCCCGTTGAAATCATAAGAATTTTTGATTTTTTCCTCGGGAGCGGTCTTGGTATCTTCCTTGCCTTCTGCGCCGCTATCGCCATCTTCGTATCAAGCGGTGCGAAATTTTCCCTGCGAAAAAATTGTCTCGTTATGCTTCCCTTCGCGCTGATTCTTCTCTTCTGGTTCGCTAACCCGCACAACAACCTCACGAACGGGCGTTTCCTTTTTCCTGTTTTTTTTCTCGCCTGCCTTTATCCGGGCTGGGTCGCAGAGCGCACAGGCAAACTGGGCGCGGTTATTTTAAAAATCGTTCTCTTTCTCGCCCTTATCCAGAGTACACTACAGCACGATCATCTTGTTCGGATCGTTCGGGACATTTTTACAACAATTATCGGCACAAACAGCGGGCTGCTTTTAGAGGCACGCGCAGCAATTATGATATTTTTTATCGGCACGATTGCATCGGCAGCACTGTGGATGTATCAGTGCAAAGTGCAAAGTGCAAAGTGCAAAGTGCAAATTTTCAATTTTCTTCTAATACTTATTATCCTTTTTATATCCTTTTTTTTCGCCTGGAATTACCACAGGGAAAACAAGTATCAGTGGTATGCCGCCTTTGACGAGGGCAAGGGCTGGGGAATGATAAATGCTCACGGCGGGCAGTCAGCCCGGATCGCCGTCTGCGGCGGCGAGCGCGCTTACGGGCTGTTCGGGATCGGGCTGCGCCACGATGTCTTCTATGTGAATGTTGACGAACACGCCGACTGGAATTTCCACGATTACCACCTTAAAGTCCCCGAAAATAGATTGTCAGAAAGCAACATAGAACGGCCGCAGTTCCACCGCCTCTACCCCGACTACGACGCCTGGCTGCGCAACCTGAAAACAAAAAAAGCCGACTTCCTCTTCTGCGCCACGCTTGACCCCATAAGCCGCCAGTTCATGTTAGCCACACCCGACGGTTTCCCCGTTGAGTATCGGTGGGCATACGAGAATCCTGATTCGTTCAAGGAAATCTACAAAAACAACGGTGTGCATATCTACAGAATTAAATAACGCCCCGCGAATTACACGAACTTAACTGTCCCTATCTATTTATATTTCAAGAAGTATCCGGATGCGGTCTTCTATGTTCTTCATAGTTGCTGACGAAACAATTCCCCATCGTCTGACGAGCCGCGCCTTTGAAACAGAACGGATCGCATCGCATAAAATTACGCTTTGAGACTTAAGACCGCACTCTGGCGGCCTGATGAGGATGTGAAGTGGTATCCCCCGATGCGTTCTGGTCAGCGGGAGAACAACAACAAGCCCTGCTGCCCCTTCATTATAAAGCGTAGAGGAAATCACGAGCACAGGTCGGTGTCCTCCCTGTTCGTGCCCGCGGACAGGATCAAGGTCTGCAAGCCATATTTCACCACGATTGGGATG
>JBFMBQ010000295.1:0-7046 GCA_040755115.1 bacterium | reverse complement strand
ATCAACACTGATCAACACAGATGTCGGCGGGGCGCCCGGCCGCCCGCCCCTACATGAGGGGTGAAATGGGTGGAAATGGGCGAGAAGTGAAAACGATATTTATTCGCAAAAATGACAAAAAAGATATTAACAATCTGTGTTTTTAAATTAATGTATAATTAAGTGAAATAGAAAAATGGACTCTGTGCAATGAGCAGAGACAGCGAGCGTGTTCATAGAATTGCAGCAATTTCACGCTGCATCATACTTGTCGTTTTTATCGCTTTAAGTGCCTTCTGGGCAGCAAGAGGATGTGTTGAGCGGGCAAATTATTTAAGATGGGAACTCAAAACACGCTCAAGAATGGTGCTGCTTAAGGGAACGAATATACGGGTTTTCCCGCCGAACAGACGCCTCAAAATGTATACCCATAACCCCCAGTGGGGCGCGTATACAGCGCAGATCAACGCCGATGGTTTCCGCGACAGAAACTATCCGCGAAAAAAACCTCCAGACACAATACGCATAATCATTCTGGGCGATTCTTTCACCTTCGGCTGGGGACTCAAACAGGATGACAACTTTGATAATCGGCTTGAGTCGTGGTTGAACCAGAACTCTCAAGGCTCGCACTTTGAGGTAATCAACCTTTCACTCCCGGGGATCAATCATTACACCGAACAAAAAATTCTCAAAACTGTGGGCATTGCTTATGACCCAGATGTGGTAATGGTAAGTGTAACTTTAGACGATTTTTTGCCGGACAACAACCAGATAACTACCGGCGATCTGCCGGATTTACCGTCCGAATTCAAAAGACTCACCAGCAGAATACGCCATGCTTCAGAAAAAGAACATTATCTGAAAATTGCAAAAAGGAAAAATCTGGACACTCGCATTAAATCAGACCTGAATATCCTCTGGAAAGAATTCGTAAAAAAGCCTTTCAAAGACATGACAGCGTTGAGCAAAACAGAAGGCTTTCATCTGGTCATCTTCACTTTCGTTGATGTTTCCCCTTGGTTTAATACTCAATATTTGAAACTTTCCAGAAGTTTAGATATTCCAACGCTATATTGCCGCAATGGTTTCCGCGGATATGAAAACTACGAAGGTCAGATACCGCTGTCAAAAATTATGATTCCCCAGGACGGGCATCCAACGGCTTATGCAATAGATAATTACGCATACATTGCCTCTCAGAAACTATCTGCGCTGGATTTGTGGTAGGGGAAAACCGGGGTCAGGAATTACGAGGCTGTTGAAAAAGACAAAGAACCACGGATTAACACGGATATACACAGATTTTTCTTACAATTTCGTGTCATTCGTGGATAAAAATCTTTTCTCTGTATTTTCTCTGCGTCCTCTGCGTTCTCTGCGGTTATATTTTTTATACTTCTTCACAATCCCGCCAGTTTGTCCCCGCTTTGATGTCGGCGACGAGCGGCACTTTGAGTTTCACATCCCCGATGCAGGTCTCCATCAGTTCCTTCACTCTCTGCGCAACGGTTTTGATTTTTTTCTTCGGCACCTCAAAGACTAACTCATCGTGCACCTGAAGTATCATCTTTGCGTCCAGTTCGCCCCGCTCAATTTCATTGTGGATGCAGATCATCGCGAGTTTCATAATATCGGCGGCGGTGCCCTGCATTCTTGCATTCACGGCGGCGCGGAAGCCGAACTCGCGCTGCTGCGCATCATCAGACTTTGCTTCGGGGATGTAGCGCCGCCTGCCGAACAAGGTTGACACATAGCCATCTGCGACGACTTGCTCGCGGGTCTCCTCTATCAATTTTCTCACCGCAGGCAGGCGGTCAAAGTAACTCTCTATGAAGACGGCTGCCTCTTTTCTTGATATGCCCAGTTGCTGCGCCAGACCGTGTTCCTTCATGCCGTAGATGACGCCGAAGTTGATCGTCTTTGCCTGTCTGCGCTGGTCGGGTGTGATTTTGTCAATTGGGACGCTGAAGACTTCCGCCGCCGTGCGTGAGTGTATATCTTCGCTGCGCTGAAATGCGCTTATCAGCGTAGGCTCGTCGGCGATGTGTGCCATCAGGCGTATTTCTATCTGCGAGTAATCGGCGGATAGAAGAAGATGTTCTTTAGGAGCGACGAAGGCGCCGCGTATTTCGCTGCCATCTTCCGTGCGGATCGGAATGTTCTGCAAATTCGGATCGCTGCTGCTGAGCCGACCGGTTGATGTGATTGTCTGGTTAAATGATGTATGAATTCGGCTCATCTTCGGATTGATCATTGTCGGCAGCGCATCAACATAAGTAGACCGCAGTTTGTTCAGGTGGCGGTAATCAATGAGGAGGGGGACAACCGGGTGCGCATCCTGGAGTCGCTCAAGAACAGAAATATCGGTAGAAGTCTTTCTTATTTTTGGCAGTTTAAGGTGGTCAAAAAGCAACTCACCTACCTGCTTCGGCGAATTCAGGTTCACTTCAATCTCTGTGATCTCATAAATCTTCCTGCGGATATTATCTTCCCTGCTGCGCAGTTGCGCCGATATACCCGCCAGTTGCTCCACATCAATCGCAACGCCGTTGAGTTCCATCCGAGCAAGCACGGCAACCAGAGGCATTTCAATGTCCCGAAAGACGCCCATAAGCCCTTTTCGCTCAAGGTCTTCCATCAGTTTGTCTTTGATCCTCAGCACAACATCAACATCGCTGCCGGCGTAATCAACCGCCTCTGCAATGGGGACTTTTGAGAATGGGATTTCATCCTTCCCCTTGCCGACGAGGTCGTGGTATGTGCGCATCGGAATGCCGAGCATGAACTCCGCAAGTGGTTTAAGTGCGTGGCGGCGCTCGTGCGGTGTTATCAGATAAGAGGCGACCATAGAGTCAAAACTTATTCCCTCAAGCCGCACGCCTGCCCCCTCAAGCACATTCCTGTCAAATTTCAGGTTGTGCCCCTCTTTGGCAACCTCTGGGTCTTCAAGAACAGGTTTGAGGATTTGGAGGACTTTTTTGAGAGAAAGTTGTTTTTGGGGATGTGCGGATCGTGGATTATCGTGTTTGTCATCACTTGCTGTGAAGATCTCTTGCTGCGTGCTCTCTGGGATAATATGTCCAATTGGTATGTAATAAGCGCGCATCGGTTCCACAGCAAGCGCGATCCCCACGATTGAGCAGGTGAGCGGATCAAGCCCTGTGGTCTCCACATCAACGCAGAGATGTTTTTGTTTTTTTGCCTCTGCGACTATCCGCTCAAGTGTTTTTTCATCATAAACGGCGGTATATTCACCGCCCGCGCCTTTCCGCTCCGCGGCAGGTTCTTCGGCGGCTTCATCCACTTCGCGCAGCAGCGATTTCATCGCAAGCCGTCGGAAAAAATCCGTCACTTTTTCCGTAGGCAAGCCCTTGAATTCAAAATCCTCAATGTTTTTTTCAACGGAGATATCCTTCTTGATCGTTGCCAGATGCCGACTGAAAAATGCCATATCCTTGTTTTCAACCAGCGCGGTTTTGATTTTTTCCCTTTCAACTTTATCAAGGCAGGCATAGAGGTTTTCCAATGTTTCAAATTCCGAGAGCAGTTTAGTGGCTGTTACACCCCCGATGCCATGCACGCCGGGGATGTTGTCGGAAGAATCGCCCATCAGACCCTTCAGATCGGGAATGTGCTCGGGTGCGACGCTGTGCTGCTCTTTTACTTTTTCGGGCGTGAAGGTGTCAAGTTCAGTAACGCCTTTCTTTGAGAGCATCACTTTGACATTCGGCGTAACGAGTTGAAGAAGGTCTTTGTCGCCTGTGATGATGGAGACATTCAGGTTATTTTCTTCTGCGATTCGGGCGTAGGTGCCGATCACATCGTCAGCCTCGTAGCCCTCCACGCGTGCCGGGGCAAGCCCCATCGCGTCAAACATCTCATCAACAAGAGGCAGTTGTGTGCGCAGGTCGTCAGGCATCTTGTCGCGGTGAGCCTTGTATTCCTTATATTCCTCGTGGCGGAAGGTAGGCTTGATGGATTCCACGGCAAGGACGAGGTAGTCCGGTTTTTGTTCGCGAATGAGTTTCAGGATGACGCGCGCCAGTCCGAAGATGGCGTTTGTAGGCGTGCCGTCTGGCGCTGTCATGCGCGGCAGCGTGAAGTAAAACTTATACATCAAGCCGAAAATATCAACAAGCAGAACCGATTTCTTCTTGCTCATCACTTTTAATTAACTATCGGTAAATGTCCAATCACTGATCATTTTTAGATGCAGGGCAGCATTTCCGCATGCCGCTGTTCGGCGCGATATGGAAATCGCGCCCTACAGCCGATATGAATATTAAGCGATTTTGCAGAAAAAACAAGGTGTTTAACTTAAACATAGAGGGCATGGAGAACACAGAGAAAATGCAGTGGCGGGTTTCAAACCCGCCCTTGTGAAATCCGTTCCTAAAAATTAATCGTTGATCTAAACTTCGTATTATATGTTACGCGGTCTTTGACACAGTGTTTTTAAGGGAGTCGATTTTCTTCTTATCTGCCTCTCTTTTCGCGCGCAGGTCGTTGATCTCGTCCATTTCCTGATGCGGGGTCTTTTCAAGCGGCAGCGAACCGGCTTCCTTTTCATATTTGCCGATATAGACGGTCTCAAGGAAGAAAATAGTCTGCATCATACCTTTGATGAAGTTTGTGTTGATCCCCTCGGGGTTCATAACAGCCTGCCATTTGACCAAGTCCATAAGGTGGTCGCGCTCGCTGCGCGGGAGGTGCGCATTCTTTATTATTGTAATAAGCCCGAGAATTGAAGTATCCTGATGCACCCTGTTCGCATCAAAATTAGGCTGCCCGAAAGATCGGATCATTGAGTAAATTTGTTCAAGCACACTCACTCTCATCATTATTCATATCGGCAATTCTGTAAAAAACTTTAGAGGATGATAATCAATTTCAAATGTCAAAACCCAAATTTCAAATGAATGACAAAGATCAAAAATAAATTTCAAATTTCAAAGATCATATTATAAATTTGGCATTTGGATTTTGACATTTGATTTTCTGCCCTTACCTGTAATAATGTAATGAAATCTATGAAAGGCAGCCCTCACGCACCTTCGCTTATACTCATTGATGTTTTTATTATCCTCTTCGTATTCCTCATTCATCTCGTGTTTTTTCTCAACCGCTGGGTTACGGATTTTTATTTTGCCGGTTATGTGGACAGCAATCTTCATTATTTTCACGATTATGTCGTGCGGATGGCGGACGGCTCGGTGCCGTATCGCGATTTTCCGATAGAGTATCCGCCGCTCGCCGTGCTTTTTCTATGGCTGCTGCGACCATTTGCCGACAGTTTCAAGCATTTTGAAACAGCCTTCATAACGGTGATGCTTGTTTTCTCTATCCTTTGTCTTATCGTGTGGAAATCCGCACAGCGCGGGGCGCCTGCGACGCAAACCATCAGCGGCGGGGTTTCTTACGGGCTGGCGGTGCTGGCAGTCGGTCCGATCACCCTTGTCTCTGTTGATTACATCCCCGCTTTTTTTACCGCGCTGTGCCTGCTCCTGTTGTGCCGTGGGAGATTGTTTCTCTCGGGTTTATGCCTCGGCGCAGCCGCCGCTGCGAAGGGTTATCCAGTGATACTTCTGCCAGTCGCATTGTTTATTGTCATTAAGCAACATAAAGAGATTGGACTTGAACGGCTCAAACAGTTTAAGCAGTTCAATTTCATTCTCCTCGGCTTTTTGGCATCTCTCGCCGCATCAGTTCTTCCCGCTATGCTGATGAACCCATCAGGATTCCTCAAATCCTACACCTACCATTTTGAGCGCGCCATTGAACTCGGAAGCGCCTACAGCGCATTGCTTCTGCCCCTGCGGTTTGCAGGCGTTCAGTTCATAACGCAGTTTGATCATGGCTCATGGAATCTGTCAGGCAACATTTTTACTTCCGCAGCAAACAGAATCTCGCCGTTCATTCTCCTGTCATTACTTGCATTTGTTTATTTCCGCATTTTCACAACAATCCGCGTCAATCCGCGTCAATCCATGTCAAATAATCTTTTTTCTGCGCAGTCTTTCGCCGTGGCGATCGCCGCATTTATTTTAGGTTTCAAGGTCGGCTCGCCGCAGTTTTTAGTGTGGCTTCTTCCTTTTATTCCTTATCTGGTGAAAGGCACACGAGGTTGGTTGATGCTTGCACTTTTCGTCTTAATCGGACATCTTCAGCAGTGGATTTTTCCCTGGCACTGGAGTTCGCTTGTGCATCTTAACACCCTTCCAATAATAATTCTTCTCGTTGAAAAACTCCTGATGGTTATTTTTTTCATTGTTCTTGTAGGAGCGCATGACCGTGCGCCCCTGCATCAGTGTAATCAGCGTAATCAGCGTCTAAAATAAATTCAAAACGGCAGAAACTCCCGCTGCAATCTGTAAAGTTCATCAAATATCTTGCGCGCCGCGCCCGGATTCGGTGTCATCGGGTCTTTGAGCAGCGCCTGAAACGCCAAATCCCTATCGCCGTTGCAGGCTGCATCCACCACCAGTGATTGAATCTCGCTCTGCGTCCTTATGATCTCTGCCAGCGGTTCATGCATCGGCGGAACGACCTCAGGTTTTATTTCATTCCCATCTGTATACGCCGCAACCTCCACCATCGCCCCGTCAGGCAGGTTCGGAACACAACCCCGATTCGGCGCCGCCACATTACGAAGATATGTGCGCTCGCCCGTAACCATCGCTTCAATAATCGGCAAGGGAAGTTCGCCCGATTCAGGCAGCAGGTGCGCAGGCAGCGCAAACATCCCGCGCGCATAAGCGGTCGTCAGGTGATTCCTCAATTCACCTTCCCGTCTGAAAAACTTGTGGTAGGGAAATCCCCAGCGGTTCACCCTGTGCGCAAACGGCAGATACTCTCCGATATGACTGTCGGTTGATGTCGGATACAGATCATATTTTTTGAAACAGTAACGCACCAGCGGTGGATGCAGCAGCGGAAACAAACGCACATGACGGCGCAGGCGCGGATACAAATCTTCCCCCGTGTCCGCATGTTCAATCCTGTAAAACCAGGTGAAGTGATTCATCCCCGAAGCCTCGCCGAAGATTTTGTTAATCGGGACCATT
>JBFMBQ010000294.1:0-3914 GCA_040755115.1 bacterium | reverse complement strand
CGTGGCATAGTCCCACATTGCGCAGCCCCGTATATCGGTTAATCGCAAGTGTTACAGGATTCATCGGATTCGTCAGGTTAAGCACCATGGCATCGGGGCAATAGCGTTCAATGTCGCGGCAGATGGAAATTATCAGTTTAATGCTGCGCAGCGCGTGGAAAACGCCCCCAGGTCCGCCGTTCTCGCCCATAATCTGGCGCGAGCCGAACCTCCTCGGGATTTCGTAATCCTGTTCCCAGAATTCAAACCTTTTGTTCTCCACCGAGAGTATCACGAACTGTGCACCGTCAAGCGCCCTGCCGATGTCGGTCGTCATCTCAATATTTATTGGTTTGCCCATGTCTCTGTTGATCCGCTGCGCCGCCGCATCGCAGATTTTTAGTCGCTTTTCGTCAATATCCATAAGGACGAGCGTTGCGCCCCTGATCTTCTTTGCGCGCACCGCATCCAGCACCATCACAGGACCGAATGCCATCCCCGCTGCTCCAACCAGAACTATCTTTGTATTTGTCTTCATACATTACTCCTTTTATCATGGATTATTTATTCTATATCTTTTTTCGTGCTTTTTGTGCAATTTCGTGGCTTACCCATTTCCCCTCTCTCCCTTTTCTCCCTTTTCTCCCCTTGTGTGAATAATTCAGGATATAATATACTCTAATTTGTATGGTGGAGCAGACGAAGATGAAAAAATACATACAAAAACACATCTTCAACATTCAGCCTTATCAGCCCGGCAAGCCTGTCCAGGAAGTGCAGCGCGAACTCGGGCTTCGTGATGTCCTGAAACTCGCTTCAAATGAAAATCTGCTCGGACCATCTCCACGCGCGCTTGACGCACTGCGCGAGCACGCCGAGGAATTGAATTATTACCCCGACGGCGGCTGCTATTATCTGAGGAAAAAAATCGCCGAAAAGTTTTCAGTCACTTTTGATAATATTGTCATCGGCAACGGCACAGATGAGATCATCCGAATTCTGTGCCATACCTTCCTTGATCCTGACACAGAAATTGTGATGGGGTCTCCCTCGTTCGTTATGTACCGAATTTCAGCGGCAGCGATGGGTGCAGGTGTCGTGGAAGTGCCTCTGCGCGATCATACCATTGATCTGGACGGCATGCTTGAGCGTATCAGCGGGCGCACGCGCATCGTTTTTATAAGCAACCCGAACAATCCTACAGGCACAATCGTTAAACGCAATGAAGTGAAAAATTTTCTGAATAAAGCGCCAGATCATGTATGCGTCGTCTTTGACGAGGCATATTTTGAGTATGTTGACGATCCTGAATTCGCCGACGGGATGAAATATTTCACGCCAGAGGGCAGGGCAGTGGTGTTGCGAACCTTTTCAAAGATTTACGGACTCGCCGGGCTGCGCATCGGATACGGTTTTCTGCCCGACGACATCGCCGATGCGTTCAATAGAGTGCGCAATCCGTTCAATGTGAATCAGGCGGCGCAGGAGGCTGCCGCCGCCGCGCTTGACGATGATGAGCATGTGCAAAACTCAACCGAGTTCAATCGGCGCGGCAGGGAATTACTTTACCGTGAACTCCATCGGGCTGGTTTTGATTTTGTTCCTACGCAGGCGAATTTTGTCCTAATGAATGTCGGCGCCGACTCAGAAAAGGTATTCCGCGCGCTCCTGCACGAAGGAGTCATCGTAAGACCCGGCAGGTTTCTCGGCTATCCACAGCATATCCGTGTTACAATCGGCTCGGAAGATGCTTGTGTGCGATTCGTGATGGCATTGAAGAAAGTGCTGGTGAAATAAACACAATAAGAAAATGAAAACACAGAGCCACAGAGGACACAGAGAACACGGAGAAAGATTTTTTTTGCGCTTTCAGCGCAAAAAAATGCTCCTCTGGGTTTTCCCTCTGCGTTCTCTGTGTCTCCGTGTTTAATAATTTTTCTGTTTCAATAATCATGAATATTTCCATCGCAATAGACGGTCCCGCCGGCGCAGGCAAAAGCACGATCTCCAAACTCCTCGCACTGAAATTCGGTTTGCAGTATGTGGATACCGGTGCGATGTATCGGGGCGTGGCACTCCTTGCGCTGCGGCAGGGTATCAGTGATATACACGATGAAAGTCGGCTCGCCGCTATTGCACGCGATGCGGACTTCCAGTTCAAAATGGAAAAGGAAAACGATGCGATTATGAACCGCGTTTTTCTCAACGGCGAAGATGTAACCGATGCGATACGCGTGGAGGAGGTTACGCGATTTTCGTCGCCTGTATCGGCAGTATCAGGCGTGCGGCGTGAACTCGTTGCCAAACAGAAACAGATGGGCGCGCGCGGCGGCGTCGTGATGGAAGGGCGCGACATTAGCACTGTGGTTCTGACTCATGCTGAGGTGAAGATTTTTCTTACCGCCTCCGAAACCGAGCGAGCGCGACGGCGGCAACTTGATCTCGCTGCCTCTGGTGCACCGCCGCCGCTGAAAGATGTTGTGCGCGCTCTACGCGAACGCGATACGCGCGATTCCACCCGCGCCGATTCCCCCCTCGTCCAGGCGCCCGATGCTGTCCTTGTTGACACCGATAATAAATCAATTGATGAAGTGGTTGATGAAATCAGCAGTATTGTAACAAGGCATTTAAATTCGGCACGGATAAACACGGATTCACACGGAAAGGGAAGGTGAAAAAACAAGATGAAATTTTCCGTTGAGCAAGAGTTTAATGCACCCTTGGAATTGGTTTTGAAGGCGCGTGAGGACAGATACGATCTTCTACCCGATCTGAAGAAGCCTGACATCCTTGAACGAAAAGAAGAAGGAAAAATGGTTAAAACGAAGCGCCGTTTTCAGGTCAGCGGGCAGTTGCCGGGCGGCATAAAAAAGTTTATCCCGGCTGATACAATGGAATTTGTGGATCACTCCGAGTGGGACACAGAACGAAATGTTCACCGCTGGAAAATAGTCTCCGAAAAATTTGAAAAGGTTATACACTGGGAAGGCAGCACGCAATATGAGGAAATAGAGGGCGATGACAGCAAAAAGCGGACGAGGCGCAAGATGCGCTGCGAGATTAAAGTAAAGATACCGTTCGTCGGCGATCAACTTGAGAAGATGATGGCATCGGGTTTCAAAAAGAATTTTGAGAAAGATTACGAGACGATTTGCAGGGCGATAACGATACTCTCGCAGAATACACATTATTAAGGGGCGCATAAAACAATTTACACCACCAAGACACCAAGGGCACAAAGAAGAGGATACTGGATTCCTGCTTCCGCAGGAATGACATCTCTTGGTGTCTTTGTGTCTTGGTGGTTTACACATTTTATTTTGTCAACTATTTAATGTTCCCATTAGTAACTCTAATTTTTTCAACCTTGCTTAATCATGTAAATCCCGTCAAATAATAAGTTCACACAAGCGACATCTCCGCTGAAAGCGGTGTCGGCGTCATAACAAACAGCATCCTTGCCCTCGTCCTTCCGATGTTTTTCCACATGTGGGGCGCTTCCGTCTTGTAATGTATGCTGTCGCCTTCGGTCAGGATATATTTCTTACCATCAAGTGTGAATTCCAGTTTGCCGTCAATGCAGAAAACAAGTTCCTCTCCCGTATGAGATATGGGTTCCTCAACCGTCCTGCCGCCCGGCCGCATTGTGAAAACGGCGGCGAGTAGTTTGCAGTCCTCAAGTTTCCCTGCGATTCTTTCAACCCTGAATCCGGACTCCGCGACCTTAATTTTTTTTCGCTTGTTTTTTCTGAGCAGTTCAACATCCTTCACCGGTTCATAATCCGAAATGAAATAATCAATCTTCTTCCCCAACGCCCGTGCGATCTTCAACATAGTCGTAACTGAAGGTGTCATTGTCCCTGTTTCTATTTTGTAGATGCCTGCGGGGGATATTCTTGACATTTCAGACAATTTCTGGATCGTCCAGTTGTTTT
>JBFMBQ010000293.1:0-3488 GCA_040755115.1 bacterium | reverse complement strand
CAAATGATTTTGTAATTGTGCCATCTGAATACCAATAGATTCCTTGATTATCCTGATATTTGCCTCTAATTCCTGCGCACTTGGTCTTAATTCCTCATTTTCTTTTCTAAAAATTTGTTTTGTTCTTTTATTGTTTCAATCTGTTTGTTATGCAAGTGAACCATAATTCCAAAAAGACCCCCAAAGATTATCACCAACGAAACGATTATAGCAAGTGATGAATCCATTAAAAACTTACCTTTCAACAACAATCACTTTTGCCAACGAATCAGGAAATCTAAACTTTTTTATTGAAACCTGTAAACTGAAATTTCTAAAATTTTAATTTCCCAATGCGGTTGACGGCTTCTTCAATCCTGTTCTCCGGCAGCGTGAACGAAATCCTGAAGTAACCTTCTCCTTCGTCACCGAAGCCGACACCCGGGGTAACGAGCACGCCTGCCTCATCAAGGAGACGCGCCGTGAAATCAATTGATTTGTAACCTTTCGGCACAGGCGCCCATAAATAAAAAGTTGCTTTCGGTTTCTTCAATTTCCATCCAATTGAATTCAATCCTTCAACAATGAGATTCCTTCGTCTCTCCATAGTCTCTTTTATAGGGATAAGTTCGTCCTTTACCTCGTTCAGTGCTGTGATGCCTGCGCGCTGTATCGCCTGGAAAAGCCCGGAATCAATGTTCGTTTTCACGACGGAAAGCCCGCGCACTATGTCAGCATTGCCAACAACGAAACCCGCGCGCCAGCCTGTCATATTGAAGGTCTTGGACAGGGAATGAAACTCCACTGCCACTTCCTTTGCACCTTCAACTTGTAGTATGCTCGGCGCAATGTAGCCGTCATAAGTCAGTTCGGAGTAGGCGCAGTCGTGGCAGAGGATGAAGCCGTGTTTTCTGGCGAGGTTCACCGCCTTCTGAAAGAATTCCAGCGTGGCAACGGCGGCGGTGGGATTGTTCGGATAATTGATAAACATGAGCCGCGCCTTATTCAGGACTTCGTTCTGGATGGCATCAAGTTCGGGAAGAAAGGCATTTTTCTTAAGGAGCGGCATAAAATACGGCGTGCCGTCGGCGAGGAGCGTCCCGATGTTATACACAGGATAGCCCGGCGATGGCACAAGGGAAAGGTCGCCTGTCTGGACGAAAGCGAGGTAGATATGGGCGATCCCTTCTTTGGAACCGATAAGGGAGATTACCTCTGTTGCAGGGTCAAGTTCAACGCCGAATCTGCGGTAATACCAGTTGGCGACTGCCTCGCGGAACTCATACAAGCCCTCGTAAGATGGGTAACGATGAGTAACCGGATTGTGCGCCTCGCGGCACAATGTCTCAACTATTCGCTGGGGCGTGGGCAGGTCGGGATCGCCTACGGCGAGGCTGATGACATCAACGCCCCGTTTCATGACTTCCTCTTTTTTTCTGTCAAGTTCTGCGAACAGATATGGGGGGATTTTGTCTATTCGTTTTGCGTATTTTATTATTTTACCCGCCTCCTGTTTTCAGCGATCTGTGTTCACTGATTACTAACCGGTGTGCATTAACCATTGTCCTTTGAAAACAGTTGCTGCAACGCCTGTCAAGCGCAGTGAGTTCATGCTGGGCCAATGGACTTCAAGGTCGCCGCCTTGCAGATGAACGACCGCCTTTTCCGCAAGCCGCCCCGTAAGAACACCTGCAACGATCGCAGCACACGCGCCCGTGCCGCACGCAAGCGTCTCGCCTACGCCGCGCTCCCACACACGCAAACCCGCCTCCCCGCGCCCTATCACCTGCACAAACTCCACATTTGTCCGTCTCGGGAAAACAGGATGATTCTCAATCTTACTCCCGACGCCTCCGACATCCACCGCATCCAGTTCGCCGTCAACGAAAATCACACAATGAGGATTGCCGACTGAAACGCAGCAAATATTGTATCGCTCGTCATTCACTTCCAGCGGGTAATCAAGTATTCTATCGCCATCAAGTTGAACGGGGATGACAGACGGCGTCAGCGTGGGGCGACCCATATCAACGACCATTTTCCCTACGGCGCCGTCTGCTTCTCTGAACACCGTTACTACGCGGATTCCGGCATAAGTTTCCACAGTGAGATCAAAAGAAACCGATTTATCAATATCGTCAGCCCTGCTTTCTACGAAATATTTCACAGCGCATCGTATGCCGTTGCCGCACATTTCCGCTTCAGAGCCGTCGGGGTTGAAGATGCGCATTCTGAAATCCGCTACTCTTGAGGGGAGAATAACAAGGAGTCCGTCGGCACCGATGCCCAATCTGCGGTTACAGACTGCCATGCTGAGAGCACTGTAATCCGTCCCGCCCTCGTTTCCAATCACCACATAATCGTTGCCCAGACCATGCATTTTTACAAAATCCATAGTCTGCTCCCTTTTCATTCCTCCTCTTGTCCTTGCGGAGTGCGAAAGATTTTAAGATTGACAATCGGCACTGACGGGGTAATCGTCGTAATCGCATGCTTGTAGACCATCTGCTGCTTTCCCGCAGCGTCCAGCAATACCACGAAGCGGTCAAATCCGATAATATTGCCGTGGAGTTGCACCTTGTTCGCAAGGAAAACCACGACGGATATTTTTTCGTTTTTCGCCCGCTTCAGGAACTCGTCCTGGATGTTGATTTGCTCTGTCATAAGAGCCTCCTTTTTATTATTAATAGTTTCTAATAATGTGCTGCGCTGCGGATTTCGCATAGCAGGTCGGCGCCGGTTTTTCCATCAGCATAAATCCATACAATATCCCTGAGTCGTCGGAACCATATCAACTGCCGCCGAGCAAAATGCCGCGTCTCCTTTTTCGTCCCGTCTATCGCTTCTTCATTTGACTTCTTCCCTTCAATCAGGTCTTTCGCCTGTGAATACCCGATCACTCCCGACAACCAATCCCGCACCTCTGGAAAGTTCCTCATTATCTCTTCTGTCTCGTTAATTAACCCTATATTGTATATCTTGTCAACCCGTTTGTTAATTTTTTCATACAAAATTTTTCTTGGCAGGAAAAGTGCGGTGGTGAGGTATCTGAACAAGGGTTTTGATGTTTTTTTCTCTTGATTGCGAAGTTTTGAGGGGGGTGCGCTCGTGATGTGATAGATTTCCAGGGCGCGCAGGATTCGGTATTCATCGTTCGGGTGAATCTTATCCGCCGCCGCAGGGTCAATCCGGTGCAATCTTGTGTGCATCGCAACAGAGCCTTTTTCCTTCAGTTCAACCGCCAATTGCCTGCGGAGAGAGGCATCGCCGTCGGCGCCGCAAAAATTGTAGCCTTCCCGCAACGCATGCAGATACATGCAGGTGCCGCCTACAATGATGGGAAATCTGCCTTTGCCTTTTATCACCTCCACGAGTTTCTGACAGGTGGTCGTAAAATCTGCAACTGTGAATCTTTCACCCGGGTTTACGATGTCAATCAAATGATGCGGTACTCTGGAGCGTTCATCCTGCGTGGGTTTATCGGTGCCGATGTCCATGCGGCGGTAAAC
>JBFMBQ010000292.1:2816-12296 GCA_040755115.1 bacterium | reverse complement strand
TTTGAGTTTAATTCACTGCTGTCCAATCAAAAAATCCAGATATGTAGGGCGCGATTTCCACATCGCGCCGTAAAACGGCGGGGTGCGGAGACCCCGTCCTGCATCACCTATAACAAAAAAGCCTTATAATAAGCCATTTTTTTAAAAACAATTGATTGGATAGCAATGAGTTTAATTAGTAAATATCATAAATAAACAATGAAAACCCTGCGCGCGAAACAGGCTTGCGACCCCGCAGCCACTTGAAACAATCCTGCCTCCTCTGAAACGGATCAATGCCATAAACATAATTAGGGCTTATGGCAATTCTACCCTTAACCGGCCCGCACGGCGCCCAGCCAGAGTGAATGCCGTAAATCTGCGGGCTGACAAGCCCATAGTTGTAAAGCATTATCCTGTCAATCCTGTTTTTATCCATGTGCTTTTTCAGGGCGATCAGGTTTTGTCCCCAATCGTAATTTGATTCAAGAACATAACGATAACCTCCCATGGCGCCTCCCACCCCCTCGTTGAAGTAGGCAAGCAAATAAGGCGAAACACGAATTGTCCCAGCCGCATGCCACACCAGTAACACCGCGGCAAATGACAGAACAAATCTTTTCGCTTTCACCAGGTCAACCGTTGCAATCCTTCCGCAGAAAAAATACATGAACGGCAGCGCAGGCGCCAGATAGCGTATGCCGAGATCAACTTTTGCAATGAACGAATAAAACAGGAAGACACCAATGGCAGGGACAAGAAAAAAAGTCTCTATCGTCTTAAGCCGCATCCTGATGATTGACAGTATAGACAATGCAAAAAACACAATCGCAGGAATTGATTCCTTAACAAGATAAGCAACAATAAAGTAATACCACCATCCATCTTTTGACAGTTTACCCATCAGGTAATAAGTATGAATTTTCCCCGATGCGAATTGCTGACTGTCAAACCCAAGAATGTAATGTTGGGGTAAAGGCAGACGAATCCAGCCCGCAGCGCCCGCTGTCTTCTTAAACAAATCGCTCTGGAACGGAAATTCACGCAAGTGTATGAACATCCCCTGAAAACCATAGTCAGCATTTATAATGATAACGGCAACCGCAACGGAGACGAGATAAAACGGAATAACTCTTTTCATCGGCGCAATATCCGAAAATGACAACTTGTTTTTTCCGACAGAGCGGACGATTGCAACAATCAGAAGGCAGGTTATTTGAAAAGCGATGATTGTGATGCCCGTGTATTTTGACAGCATAGCGCACCCGGTAAAGATACCACATAAGATTGACCATTTAAGATTTGGTTTCCCGCACAGGTAGAAAAAACATAACTGTGATGCAAAAGTGAAAAACGCAAGCCCAGCATCCAGCGTTGCAAGCGAAGAATGGGCGATTATATTTGCGGAGAAACAAAAAAGACAGAGCGTGATAAATCCACCAGTAACACCATACACTCTGACCGCAAACAAAAAGATCATAATCGCAAAGATAAGTGAAAGAATTAGAATCTGGGTTCGGGCAAGTGAGAACAGCCTATGATAATCTTTCGCATTATCAACCATAAATTCCCATGCGACGCCGTAGAAATCGCCGCTTCGCCAGCGCTCATCAAACCGCATAAGTGGCTTCTCCGTAACCAACGGCAGCGCAATCCACTGACGCAGAAGCGGCGGGTTACCCCTGTGATCAAGTTTGAAATCCGCTGTTTTCAGGTGTGAATATCCAACAGGTAAATGAACATACTCGTCCGCCGTTACGGAATTGTTTTGAATCTGCCGCTCGGCGAGTAGAATAAAAATAACGATGATAATTATTAAAGCAAAGAGGTATCTGGCATTTGAACAACCCATTTTGGAACTTAATCAGGCAGGGATAAATCCATGTTTATCTATATTCATAAGTCAAAATTAAGAATTCATATTTTAAAATTATTTCACACCGTAACCCACTGCGCTGTATAAAGTTCACCTTCCTGCCCTTCGGCTTCTATTATCACACGGAAGGGCAGGGCGGCAATACTTTCATTCTTAACGATATACCACCAGGAAGTAACTGTCGCCTGCTCAGCCTTGCCCTTTTCAACAGGCTTGCTGCCAAGTTCAAGAATTGATACTTCCATCGCCTTCAACGCCACTGGCTCATCAAGATTTATTTTCAGAAAAAGATATTGCCCTTCTCTTTCCGTCTCAACATTCTTTAACGGCAATTTCTTCCTCGGAACAAGTTCCGTGTGGCGATTTAAATAATCTGAAATCGCAAGATTATACACAGTTTTTCCCTGCTTAAGGGCTTTTCCCTCGTATTCAGCCTTTTTTACAGGGTCTGTTATTATTTCGCGCGCATACCTGACAGCAAGTTTGAAAAGGTCAACCTGTTTCTGTTCACCAGGACTCTTTCTGCGGTTCGGATTTCTTCTGGGCTTTCGCGAAATATAAGGCTTGCCCCCGCGATACTTGACAACGAAGTCGCTGCCACGAAGGTTCACCCATTCCCTCAAATCAATCTTTTGTCTTTTATCTCTTTTTTCTTTCAAATTGTCTCTTGAAGGCATTATTATCACCATTCAGATATATAACCGCCAGGTTTCCCGTGCCTGAAATTTAATGTGTAATTATAGCATAAAATCCCAATACATTTCCCATTTTACCCATTTCCCCCCTTCCCCCCTTAACCTCAACCTCTACTGATGATATACTTTTATTACAATGCTGGATGCCAACCTTTATTTAATAACAGATGACCTCCGCAGCCGCGGCAGATCGGTGATTGAAGTTGTATCGGCTGCGCTCCGCGGCGGCATCGGATGCGTCCAGTATCGCCCATGGGAAAAAACAGACGCAGAATTTCTCAACAATGCCCTTAAACTGCGCGCAATAACCAGCGCAGCAGGCGCAAAGTTAATCATCAACGCCCGATGCGACATCGCCGCCCTCGCTGACGCCGACGGCGTTCACCTCGGCACAGGCAAAGTGCCTGTTAAAGCGGCAAGAAAAATTTTGGGCGCAAAAAAAATAATAGGCTTTTCCGCACACAACCTTAAAGAAACATTAAAAGCACAAGACGATGGCGCCGATTACATCTCCCTCAGTCCCCTCTTTATTACAACCTCCGCCTCCATCCCGCGCCCGCCACTCGGAATCAAACAATGGTTAAAAATAACCGAAAAAATAAAAATTCCCGTCTTCGCCCTCGGCGGCATCAATACCGATAACTTAAAATCAGCCCTTAACGCAGGCATCAACCGCATCGCTGTCGTCTCCGCCCTAACCGACGCAGATGACATAACCACTGCCGCAAAAATTCTGACGAAGATTATGAGTAGTCGGCGGCGGCATGCCGCCACCCACTGCAAAATCGTAAATTTCATCTGATCTTATGCTTATAATCGGCGAACGCCTCAATGCCACAAGAAAAACAATAGCCGCTGCCATCCGTGAACGAAACGAAAACTTTATCACGGCAGAGGCATCAGCGCAGTTGCGCGCAGGGGCGATGATGCTTGATGTCAACGCAGGGTTTGATCCCGACACTGAAAAAGAAAATCTCAACTTTCTTGTCAAAACCGTCCTTAACGCCTCAATCACCCCTCTATGCCTTGACTCATCTTCACCTGAAACATTAGAGGCAGCACTGCAAACTGCCGACAGATTCCATCACTTATATGTCCCAACATCTGATTCAAATGCGCCGTTTATTATGATCAATTCCATCACTGCTGAACAAGATAAATACGATTCTATTCTCCCCCTTATTAAAGACAATGCGCACGCAGTGATTGCCTTGTGTATCGGCGATGATGGTATGCCCGCCGATGCAGACGAGCGATTTAAAGTTGGCGTCAGACTGGTTGATAAACTCCTGTCGGATGGTATCGCCGCAAAGAACATCTATGTTGATCCGCTCGTTGTGCCCGTCGGTGTTAATCCAGCAGGCGGGACCGATGCCCTGACCGCCTTGAAACAAATAAAAGGCAGATTTCCTGATGTCAACACGATCTTAGGACTCTCCAACATCTCCTTCGGACTGCCGGGCAGATCATCAATCAATCAGGCGTATCTCGCAATGGCAGTCCTTGCCGGCGTTGATGCTGTTATTATTGATCCGCTTGACCAAAAACTGATGTCAACACTTAAATCCGCCCTCGCCATCGCCGGTAAAGACCCCTTCTGCTCTGACTACATCGCCCATTACAGAACACGCAATCGTGGCTGATCCATAGTGCAAAGTGCATTGTGCATAGTGCATAGTTTTTCCCTACCTACTATCTACTATCTACTACCAACTAATTAATCCTTTTATTTCTGCCTCACCAGTGATAATATTTAAAGGTCGTTTATGGAGAAAAAACTCTACCGAACAGGAATTTACATCATCGCGTTTTTGATGTTACTTCTACTGACGCGCCTGTCAGGCTTATTAATCTGGCAGGTTTTCCTCCTTCTTCTCCCATGGTTCTGCCTGCTGGTCGGACTTGAATGGACGAAGCCGCTGTCCGACTATTCCCTTATGGAGGACTATCAAACCGACCCGATTGAAAATCTTGAGAACCCGTCGCGCCGTTACCTGTGGCTTAACGGCAGATGGGATTTTCGCCTCGCCGGCGAAACAAGATGGCACCGAATCTCCATCCCTCATACCTGGAACACAATACCAGGTCTCGGTTTCCACACAGGCGCAGGCATTTACCGGAAACTATTCGCCATCCCCGAAAACTGGTCACTCGGGAAGATATTGCTCAATTTCCGCGGCGTAAATTACAGGGCGGCAGTATCTCTTGACGGAAGGCAGATCGGTGCGCACGAAGGGGGCTACACACCGTTCTGCTATGATATTACCGACCGCCTGCGCGATTCCCGCGAGAAGGAACTTGAAGTGGAAGTGAGCAATCTCCTCGCCCGTTCTTCCGTTCCCAATGTCGTCGGCTGGCGTAATGAAGGCGGCATCCTGCGGGAAGTCTATCTTGAAACGCTCAATCCAATTCACATAAGCGGTGTCCACATCACCGCAGACCCCGACCTCAAAGGACGCGCACAAATAACCCTAACGATAAAAATTGACAACCCTTCATTGCAACCGCAGGATTATCTCATTGAAATCATTACCCCAACCGGCGCTTCTGCCTATCAACACAAACTTGAAGGCTGGACGATGCAGAATATTCAACACAACTTTACCTTGAATTTCGTCTCACTATGGAGCACCGAAAGTCCTTCACTCTACACCTGCAATGTTACGCTCAAAGGCAGTGGTGAAGATTATGTCGTGCAGAACTTTGGAATAAAAAAAGTGGAATGCAGGGCAGGGGATATTTTCCTGAACGGGCACAGGTTCAAACTCAGGTGCATTGACAGATGGGAAGACTTTGAAAAAACAGGACAGGTGGCATCACGACAGAAGATAGAGCATGACCTTTCTCTTATCAAAGAGGCAGGCTTTAACGCAATCCGCCTCTGTCCCTTCCCCCATCACCCTTATGTCCTTGATGCATGCGACCGCGCCGGGATCCTCGTCCTTGAGGAAATCCCAGTATGGAAATCTGTCGTGCAGGATATGGTTAATCCCTCGTTCCAGCAATGCGCAGAACAGCAATTGACGGAGATGATGTTGCGGGATCGCAACCATCCGTCTGTGATGTTCTGGGGCATTGCCAACGATGTGGATTCGGATACGAAGGAAGGGCGGTGGTTTATTGAAAGGCTTGCCGCTCGTGCGCGCAGCCTTGATCCGCGGCCGATATATCTCGTGTCAGGCGAAGAAGAAAACGAAATCTGCGCCGACCTCGTTGATATTATAGCCGTCAGTTTCCGCCCGTTGGTGGATATGGATGTCGCCGCAATGAAAACATTGATTGCACGCTTGAAAGAACGATTTCCCGAAACACCTCTGCTGATCGTTGATTATGAACATCAGGCATGGAAAGATGCGGATATAAAGGTCGGACGAAAACTGATGGAAGAATATCAGGCTGCACATCTTCAGCAGTTCATCAAGTTTGCCGACGAAAGTGCTGATGCCGCTGGATGGTCTATCGCATCTTTATCCGATCACTGGATGCCAGCCGCATTTGCAAATCCCTGTCCATTTTTTTCTCTTGAAGGCATTGTAACTCATAAAAGAGAAAAAAAATTATCCTATGGTGTCATTCGGAAACTCCTGACGGAAAACAAGGAATCCGAGATTCACCTTCCCCGAAGAAGTGCCCTCCCCGTAACATCGTTTGCTCGGATAACTTTTCTCCTCGCACTCATCACCGGCGCGGTCATGTTCACCAGAACGCCGAAATTACTGCCGTATATGGCTTATGCGCCCAACCTGGTGCCGGATATTTTCCCCGATGGCTGGCAACTGTTGCTCTTTATGACGATATTCAACGCGCTCGGCTGGACGGTTATGATCAACCGCTTTTTCAGAAACGCCCCCCAGAATCTCCTCGGCTCAATTGATATGCCGTTCTTCAGCCTTATATCTTGGCTTCTCCGCTCAGAGTGGAAATTATTCATCTGGTCGTATCTGACCGTGGTCATTTTGTGGATGTATAATGTAACAATGGTCGGTATCGCACTGCCGGAGATGAATTTTTATGACATAATGAACAGAACAGCGGTAATAACTCTCCCCGATTTCCTTTTCGTCCTCGCTCCTGTATTTCATATCCGACTGTGGATAGTTGCCGTTCTTTTCCACCTGTGGAAATTGTATCTTGCCTTTCTTACTCTCGGTCCTATGGGAATGCTCGTTTATGTGATAGTCGGTCCGATTCTGATCTTCCTTGTCGGAATGACCATCGTTGAATTGAGATTCCACATCTTGAGATACCTGCGCAAATTTATATAATACAAAATTGTAAGGGCGACCGGCCGGTCGCCCCTACTCTGTGTTCTCTGTGGCTAAATTTTTTAGAAATCAGGTGAAAACAGGATTGAAAAAAAATGAAACCGACCGAACCCCCTTCCACATAATCCCGTCAACTGCCCAGAAAATACTTGATGTCGGCTGCGGGGGCGGTCTGCTCGGTGAATATCTGCGCCAGCGTCAGGAATGTGAACTCTACGGTATTGAGAAAGACCCCGAAAAGGCTGCTTTAGCGCAGAAATTCTTTAACAGAGTAATCATGAATGACGCTGAAACTATGGAATTCCCCTTTCATGAGCATTACTTTGACTGCATCGCCTTCTTTGATGTCCTTGAACATCTTGTCAATCCATGGGATTTTCTTACACGCATAGCGAAATACCTCAAAGACGACGGAGTGATTGTTGCAAGCATCCCGAACATCCGCTATTTTGAAACTTTCGCCTCGTTGCTTAATGGCAACTGGAACTATCAAAATTCAGGTCTCTTTGACAAAGGACATCTTCGCTTCTTTACCAGAAAAACCATAATTGAACTTTTTGAAAACTCCGGTTACTCAATAGTTGAGATAAAACCATCTGTGAAAAAAGCCGAAATCAGAAGATTTCTCTCGTTTCTCCTGCTCGGTTTCCTTGCAGATTTCTTTTCGCTTCATTATCTCGTTATCGCTGAAAAGAGACTAAAATAGAAAATGTATTCTGCGACTGAAACACAAAAACAAAATAACTTCCGCTTTTTCGCGTTTCAGTAACTTTATTGCATCTTTAAGGAGAAAACTTGACTGCTCAAATTCTCATCGTAGATGATGATAAAAATCTTGCGCGCGTCCTTGCCTTCATGCTTGAAGAGGAAGGATACAGCGCGACAACAGCGAATCGTCCCGCTGAAGCCCTCTCCCTCACCCTTGAAGGCGATTACCAGGTCGCAATAGTTGACTACGACATGCCCGAGATGAACGGGCTTGAGTTACTCGGTGAAATAAAAAAATTACGCCCACGAACGGTCGTCATCTTAATCACCGCCTACGGAACGATTGAAATTGCGGTTGAGGCGATGAAACGAGGCGCTTACGACTTCATAACGAAGCCTTTCAACAAAGAGGAACTAAAAATTACAATACGAAATGCGCTGGAGTATTACGCCTTGCGCGAAGAAAATTTTCAGTTGCGGGCGGATATGCGTGAGCGACACGACTTTGATAACCTCATCGGCAAAAGCGTTGCTATGCAAAAAGTGCGCGAACTCGGACGAAAAGTCGCCTCCACCAATGCCCCTGTTCTCATCATCGGTGAAACAGGCACAGGCAAGGAACTCCTCGCACGCGCCATTCATTTCAGCAGCCCACGCAGCGAAAAACCTTTCATCTCTGTAAACTGCGGCGCAATCCCGAGAGAACTGACGGAAAGCGAACTCTTCGGACACCGCAAAGGCGCCTTCACCGGCGCAATCCGTAATAAAATCGGCAGGTTTGAACTCGCTCACCTCGGCACCCTCTTCCTTGATGAAATCTCCGAAATGCCGCCAGATGTCCAGGTGAAATTACTGCGCGTCTTGCAGGAAAAAATCGTTGAACCGGTGGGAAGTGAAACTGGAACTCAGGTTGATGTGCGGATTATCGCAGCAACCAACAGGGATTTGAAAACGGAAACCGAAGAAGGACGCTTTCGGGACGACCTCTATTTCCGCCTCAGCACCTTCCCGATTCATATACCCCCCCTGCGCAAGCGCAGGGAAGATGTTACACTGCTCATCCAGCATTTCCTCAAACGCAACTTCGCATCCCCTCCGCCTGTCTCAACAAAAGCACTCCAGTTCCTGTCGGGTTATTCTTTCCCCGGCAATGTCCGCGAACTTGAAAACCTTATTGAAAGGGCGGTCATACTCAGCGGCGGCACAGAGATACTCACCGTCCATCTTCCCGAGAGCATCAGTGCAAGAAAAACCGCAGCGGAAATCTTTGAACTGCCCGACTCAGGGATCATCCTTGATGAACTTGAAAAACACCTGATAGAAAGCGCGCTGAAAAAAACAAGCGGCAACCAGTCGCGCGCCGCCGAACTGTTAGGCATAACCCGACACACACTTCTCTATCGCATGAACAAATATGGAATAAAGGCGTAGGGGCGACCAGCCGGCCGCCCAAAAAAGCGCACTGCCGTGCTCCCCTGCGCCTTTGCACACTTTGCGTCTGCTTTGCGCTCTTTGCGTGAGCCAATTTTTGCCCGCAGGACGCTAATTTAATGCTATAGGAATTTTCTCCAGTTTTTCACATTTCCACAATTAAAAAAACACAGATTGTTAATATCTTTTTTATCATTTTTACGAATAAATCTCGTTTTCCCCTTTTCACCCCTCATGTAGGGGCAAGGCATGCCTTGCCCCTACATCTGCGTCAATCTGCGTTAATCCGCGTCTAAAAAATCTGCGCGAAGCGCATTAATTTAAAAAATTTACCCAGATGCCTTTACAAACCCTGTCTATGAATTTAAAATACTAATATAAATACATAAGGAGGTGATAATCAAAAACTAAAATAAACGATTTAATTATTTTTCCCTGACGGTCGGAAAACTGCAAGGATGCAGGAATAAAACTAAGGAGGGATAAAATGGCGATCGTCAATGCTAATTTCAACTCACTAACAGCC
>JBFMBQ010000292.1:0-2806 GCA_040755115.1 bacterium | reverse complement strand
CTCAAAAGTCTCAGAGAAATCCAGCGTGAAATAAATCGTTCAATAGAGCATCTCAGCACAGGTCTGCGCATCACGAGCGCATCGGACGACCCGTCCGGCGTTGTAATAGCGCACAAATTCATGGCGCAGATCGGCGGCACCCGCGTTGCCATGCAGAACGCCGAAGAAGCGGTGTCCCTTGTTCAGACCGCCTTCAGCGTGCTGGAGGAAACAAGTGAACTCCTTCTGCGGATGCGCGATCTGGCGCTCCGCGCAATGAATGATGCTACCCTCACCACGAGCGATTACACAAACCTGAACGACGAATTTGACGCACTCAGAACCGAAATCACCCGAAAGGCAAATGCAACCACCTTCAACAGCAGATACCTTCTCACCGGCGCCTATGCGAGCGGTCAGATGGCGCAGGTCGGCCCGGCAAATATCGCCGCCCATATCCTGACAATTGTTATCCGTTCAGGGCAGGCGAGCGCATTTGCCAACGGCGATCTCGCAAATGTTCTCCTCATCTCCGACGCCGCAAACAGCGCACCAGGTCATGCCGGATCAGCACTCTCCGTTGTTGACGATTCTCTTGATGAACTCGCCAGCATTCAAGCCAGTCTCGGCATACAGGAAAGACGCTTGAATTCCGTCGTTGACGACTTGCAATCTATGGAGACAAACATGGTCGCAGCGCGCTCTCGGATCACAGATGCCGATATGGCGTCGGAAATTTCTCACTTCGCCAAGTTGCAAATCCTTTCAGAGGCAACCGTGGCGACGCTGGCGCAGGCAAATGATCTGCCGGAGCGGGTGGTCAGTCTGCTTGAAAAGATGGTGTGATTTTTAACGGTATTTTGTAGGGGCTATTCGTTGTGCCACCCCCAAACTTGTTTGGGGGTGCTTGTGCTCCTTGCGCTTTTGAACCAGATTCAAAATTGGTAACACTTTAGCTATGTGAAGTGCTGTAGGGCGCGATTTCCACATCGCGCCGAACGGCGGGATACGGATATCCCCCCCTGCAACTATGTAAAAATATGTCCTGATGGAGGCAACTTCATTTCGCTAAAATGTTACCAAAATTGTCATTTGGATTTTGACTTTGATTTGACATTTGATATTTGAACTTTGACATTATTGCGGTTTTAACTTTTATTTATTGTACCACTCAAAAAATGGCGTCTTCCTCAAAAACTTCTCTGCGCCTGAAAGAAAATTGACCGCATGCCGCTGGTTCATTGAGAGCATCGTTTCTCTGAACATCTTGAAATCTTCCGTATCATATCCGCCGAAAAAAGCATAAAAAAGAGTAAAAATTAAAACAGTAATAACGAAATTCCCAACCGCCCATAGCCCGTCTTTCGGCAGAAGAAAATAACCTGTCAACCACGACGGTATCAGCGCCGCTGTCGGGATAATAATTATCCACAAATAAAAACGCAGCCCCGCAACTTTCGTTGTATAGATCAGAAGATACACCGCCCCGAAAATAAGTGCGATGACCATGCCGAGTGAGGCGTGAAGGATGTTGCGGAAAAAATAACTGAAAAAAATAATGGCAGAGACTTCCAATGTTAACACAAAAAAAACAGCAGTAGCAGGCACAATCGGTCTTTTCAACCCGATAAAAAGATTCATTAGGAGATAATACAACCCATTGAAACAGAAACCGAAGCATAGCAGGGTTGTGATCGGTCCAAGAACCCGCGCCGGAAAACTTCCGCCGCTCAGGAGTTCCACGAGCGGACCGCCAACGGCGGCGTAAGCGGCGAAGAGGGCGAACATTATGCCGAGCGAATACTTCACGGCAAGCGCGAAATATTTCTGCATCAGGTCCTTTTTGCCCTGTCCTTCAGCCTCGGAAATCGCCGGTATCAGCGCTATTACAATCCCCATTACTAACATCGGCACCATAGCGTAACTGAAGGCTGCGCTGAAATACCCTGATTGCGTCAGATTCTCACTGTATGTCCCTGCAAACCATCCGAAGCGCACGGCAATAAATCCTACAAGCGGGCAGACGATCCCGCCGAATACCATATAACCGACGAGTGCGACCGTCGTAACACCGCCGAATGTGATAATCTTTCTATACAATCCATAAGAATGGGCGAGCGAAAATAAATCTTTCAAACCGACAAGCGATGTCTTCCTGACAAGCAGTGCAGCGCATACCGCCCCGAAAAAACCACCCGCCCCAAGCCCGAGCGCACCACCCCAAATATCCCATTTCGTTTCCTTCCCTGAAATTTGTTGAATTACGACCACCGTTATCATGGAAGTTATGAACATTGCAACCGGCGCCACTATATTCCCGATTGCCACATAATCCAGCCTCTGAAATCCATTCAATATGCCGTTTAACGACCAGAAAACAACCGTCGTCAGCAGCCCGAAAGCGACCGTTGTAAGAAGTGCAAAGAAAAAGAAATTCACTTTCTGCGAGAGAAAAAGAGCGCCTGTTACCGCAGTTAAAACCACAAAAAACAGAACCGCTATTATTATCAGAAGTCTGTTCCCGTCAATTATGAATTTTTTTGATTCTTCAAACTGAAACTCGTAATGGTGAGACACATAAGTTGTTATTGCCTGCGGAATGCCGAGCGAAACAAGTGCCGCCGACGCAAAAAATCCCTGGAAGATCGGTCCGAGTATCCCGAAATCCTGCGGACCGAGCATCTGCGTCATCGCAATCATCCACAATGCGCCCCCGAACAATCCCCCCACTGCAAAACCAATGATGGAAACTACGCCCCCGGCGACGAATCGCGTAACTTTTTCTTCATCCGTGCCGCCGCTTACAAAAGCGGATTTTTTTTTATCT
>JBFMBQ010000291.1:0-4103 GCA_040755115.1 bacterium | reverse complement strand
TCAACCGCATTCCTGCGCCGAATCCGTCGCCGGAACAAGCATTGATCCAGCAGGAGATGCGGCAGACTGTAAATCATGCGATAATGAGCCTGCCACTGCATCACCGTGAGATGATCGTTCTGCGCGACATTAATGATTTTTCTTATGAGGAGATTGCTAAAATTTGCGCCTGCGAGACCGGAACGGTGAAATCACGCATTGCACGCGCACGCGATGCACTCCGTGATATTCTTAAAAATGCAGGCATCACTGATTGGGATGATTGAATGATAGAAAAAATGATAGATAAGAAAAATTGTTGGATTTCACCTTTAGTGAATTCCTGTAGGGGCGAACGGCCGTTCGCCCATGCATCTATGCGTTCTCTCTGTATTCTTTGCGCCCTTTGCGTGAAATCTTTAAGTTTTTTGCAATATTGAGGGTTAATGATGGACTGCGAAAAAGCAAGAGAACAACTCAACGCTTATGTTGACGGCGAAATCGGCGGCGAAGAGGCGGAATACATCACCGCCCATATCGCTGAATGTCAACATTGCGCCGCCGAGCACAAATCTCTTCGCAGCCTGCGGCGACTCGTCAGCCGATACGGCGCCGTACCCTCGCCGCAAGGCATACTTGATGAACTCCATGAACGATTGATGGAGGAAGACAAACGGACTGCCCCCGTCGCAAAACGCCCCCGTCGCACCGCCGTCTCGCTACGCTGGATGGGACTCGCCGCCTCCTTCGTCCTGCTCGTCGCAGGCGGCATCTACCTGAACATCATTCAGCGAGAACCTGAAACAGGGTTCTTCAAACCGGCAATCACACAACAGAAAAAAGCAAAACAATCGCCGCCGCAGACAAAAAGCCATGTCCCGGCAGCCATCAAGCGGGGAAAGGAAAAAATACAGGATACCGCATCCCAGACCCAGCAGCCTGAACAACAGACAAAAGTAAAGACAGAACCTGTCCAGACGGCAAAATCAATGGGAAAAATTGCCGCCCCGGTCAGTCCCGCAGCGCCGACTGTAACTCCGCCGACGGAAGTCTATGAAGAAAAACAGGAAATTCCCGAACCGCCCTCAAAACCCGCTCCCGCTGACTATGCTGCGCGCAAGGACTTATCACAGGCGCAGGAAGAAGAACAATACATGGCAGAGCATGCCGAAACCGGGATAGATAAAGCACCCGAAGCAAAGGCTGACATCTCTAAAGCGGCGGCGACCGAAAAACCGTCACCGCCGCAGGCGCAGGTAACTAAAGGCAGCGCAATGAAACTGATGGAAGCAGAGATTGCTGGGGAGAAGAAGGCGGAGACAATCAGCACGGAACAAGAAAAAGGATTGGCGCCGCAACAGCCGATGAGCAAACCGAAAGCGAAGATGGCGAAAGAGAAGGCAAAGAAGATCGCTTCAGCGGAGGAAGCCCCGGAGGCAGCGGCTGGGGGCGGCGCGGCAGAGGAAAAAACTGAAGAGCAGGCGGGCGAGGTAGTGGAGATACGAACGACAGAAGTTGACGGATGGAAAAAGCAAGTGGAAGAAATATTGAACGATGTTTATAAGAAAGAGGCTGACAGCAGGGTAGAAAAAAGAGACAATGTATGGCTTGTAAAAGTTAATGGTAAAAAGATAGACAACATTTTAAGCCTCATAAAAGGTATCAAGACACCCGGCGCCGTTGTCGTCCATTACCCTTCGGTTGAAAAAACCATAGCCCCTGCTGCCGTTACCGCTGAAAAAACCATAATCCTTTCTACCGAAGAAACAACGCCGCCGCCAGACGCAAAGCCGGAAAATATTATTATCTATTTCATAGAAATTGAACCGGATGTCAAGCAGTAAATTTTTGCAGGGTGTAGGACGGCATCCCCGTATGTGCCACCCCCAAACTCGTTTGGGGTGCCACTGTTGAATTTGGCTTTACAACAATTCCACTTAAAATGCTTTAAATCTTTTCAAAATCTTTCCATTCAATTCCTAACTGCCTGATAAAGGAACGGGTTGTTCCTATTTTTAAATCTTTAGGTCCCCAATCAGGCAGCACGCTTGCGCGATTTTTATCTGGATTAAACCACTTGCGGTGAGACCCGCCAGAGCGGCGCGGCAGTTCCCGACACCCTAATTCTTTCAACTTCCTCTCCACTGCTTTGTATTTCATCAACAGGCGACAAGATATTCAAACCAGATTGAATCTGTTCCAGGGGTTTGATGTAAATTTGCTGGAAGCGACTTGCCTAAATCTTCGTAAATTTCTAATACCGCTTTGATGGCGTCTGGAACATGCTCTATTGCCTCATTCAGGTTATCTCCTTCTGTAACAAGTTCAGGAAGCAAAGGGCAGGTAACAGTATATCCACCCTCTGGTTGAGGCGAAAGAACAAGGGGCACTTTCAGAATTTGAGACATATTCTCCTCCATACTACATTTATTATGAATATATTCCTATTTCTGTAATAATCATAAGGCGAAATTCAATGCTTTGTCAATCAGCAAACCTTCACATGGCGCCATGTCCGCATGTATTAAGCAGGAACACAGATTATTAATACCTAAATTGAGCGATTTTTAACGATGAATAATTTTGGAGTGCGGTGATTCATCACCGCTTTGTTTATGACGGGAATTAATTCCCGTCTTTGAAAGCGACAATGAATTGTCGCACTCCAAATTAATCACTCATTAGGTGAAGCAATATCATAGATAGAATCGCTCAATTTAGATAATAACTTTTTTTATCATTTTTATGAATCAAGTCCGTTTTCCCTTTCACCCTTTTCACCATTTCACCCCTCGTGTTAATGTTTAGAATATTTATTGACAATTGTGTAGGGGCAAGGCATGCCACCGCCGATTACTTCTTGCCACAAAATCACAGAAACACAAAAATATACGAATTTTTTGTGAAATTTAGTGTTTTTGTGTTTTAGTGGCGAATTTATGAATACGCACTTAACTCCCGCGCAAAACAGTAAGCCTTTAACAATTGAAAATTTCAAATTTTAAATTTACAATTCTGACTCTACGAACTAACGCGAGGACACACATACCGTGAACAATAAATGGAAAGGTCCCGGCTTGCGAACAAGAATTTTTGCCATTTTAACCGCCCTCATCCTGATAACCCTGACAGGCGGCTCGGTGATGATGTGGTATACCTTCAGAATGGAAGCGCTGTTCACCGATGTTATAAACATGGACCTCGCTGCATTGAGGGCAGCCGAAGAGTTGCAGACCGCCCTCGTGAACCAGAAAGGGTTCGTTACCTATTATTACCTTGACGGCAACCCCGAATGGCTGAAGAAACTGGAGGAATATCACCGGATTTTTAAAGGATGGTTCGCGGAGGCATTAAAATCATCCCGCACGGAGAATTCAAAGGCGATTCTTAAAGAAATAGATTCGGAATATAACAGATACATTGATGCGAAAAGGAAAGTTGTTTCGCTTTACCAGGCGGGCGAACGACAGAAAGGCGCAAAACTCCACGACGAAGTGCGCGGGAAGTTTTTTAAGATACTTGAACTATGCGAAAAATATAAGGATATTCACAACAAAAGAATTGAACTGATAAGACAGAAAAGCCGCCGCCAGGCAGAACGGCTGAGGATAATCGCCGGCACAGCGATGACGACCGCCCTTTCCCTCGGCGTTCTGCTCGCCTTCATACTCGTTATCCAGATATTGAATCCCATACGAAGGCTGGCGCAGTATGTGGATACGACCGGGGGCGCTGCGGAATCAAGAAACGAAGTTACAACCCTCAAGCGCCGCGTCCGCGGGCTGATTGAGGATTTTGACATGACCAGCACCGAACTTGAACGCAGCCGTGAGCGTCTCCTCCAGTCGGAAAAAATGGCGATGATCGGCAAACTCGCCGCCGAAGTGGCTCACAGCATACGCAACCCGATGACCTCTATCAAGATGCGCCTCTTCTCGCTTGAAAGAAACCTTAACCTGACACCCAGCCAGCAGGAAGACCTTGAGGTCATCTCCAAAGAAATGCGCAATCTGGACAACATCGTGCGCAATTTCCTTGAATTCGCACGCCCGCCCAAACTGAAAAAGCAGAGCATCAATATCTCCGAAATCGTTGACATGACGCTCCAACTCCTGCGCAGCAGA
>JBFMBQ010000290.1:0-3957 GCA_040755115.1 bacterium | reverse complement strand
TAATAGTTTTGATACCTTTTCTTTCTCTAATTCCAAATATTCAAGTCTGACCAGATCATCAAAACATTTTTCTTCCGTTATCTTCCCGAACTCAAGTTTTCGCCACAATTCTTTAAAAGAATCTACCCCGTATCTATTTCCAATCTTCTTGATCTCAATTGAAAGATTTCTCAACTCTGTTGAAAGGAAATGCCTGATACCTTCCTCAATAAGTTTTTCCTTAGGTATTTTCAATTCTTTCTCAATTATTTGAATCAGACCTGCCATTTTTCCCTCCACGACATTTAGTTTTGCTTTTTAAGCCACTATTTATCTGCCTCTTTTGATTCTAAAGATATCTATGTCAAATGTCAAAATCCAAATACCAACCTGAATTATTCATACACTCTCTTAAAAGGTTCACCTGAATGGGATACGGGAAATGTGAGAAGTGAGACGAAAAAATCATCTCACATTTTACATCTTACTTCTTATTCAACTATTGATTAAATGAATGATCCGGGATAAAATGAATTTTCTTGTAAATTTTTTCACAGAATATTAATATAGAAAAAATGTAAGGAAGATTGCACGACAGAGGTGTGAATGTGAGAATCATTGTGCAGAAATACGGCGGCTCATCGGTCGCAACAGTAAAGCGCATCCAGCGCGTGGCAAAGCGCATTGTGGAATTGAAGGATCAGAATACTGCGGTAGTTGTGGTGGTATCAGCAATGGGTAAGACAACGGACAAACTTGTTGCTAAGGCGCACAGCATCACCGAGCAGCCTAAAGTCCGTGAATACGATATGCTCCTTGCCACAGGCGAGCAGGTGTCCATAGCCCTTGTAACGATGGCGATTGATGCCCTCGGCTGCGAGGCTGTATCGCTCACGGGCGCACAGGCTGGTATCATCACCGATAATGTTCACGGCAAGGCGACCATTAGTGAGATACATACCGAGCGGATAATGAAACTGCTTAATGAAGGTAAGATTGTTATCGTTGCAGGCTTTCAGGGCGTTAATCTTGAAGATGACATCACCACGCTCGGTCGCGGCGGCTCGGATACAACAGCGGTTGCGCTCGCAGCGGCGCTGAAAGCGGAACTGTGTGAGATACTGACCGATGTTGACGGCGTCTATTCCGCTGATCCTAACAAAATAGACAGCGCACGAAAACTGGACGAGATAAGTTACGACGAGATGCTTGAACTTGCCAGTCTCGGCGCCAAAGTGCTGCACCCGCGCTCGGTGGAACTGGCAAAGGAGTATGGTGTTGATCTGCATGTGCGCTCAAGTTTCAACATGCGCGAAGGCACAATCGTAAAGGAGGAAGAGACATTGGAAAAGAAACGAATTGTATCAGGAATTGCATCTGATCCGAAGATCGCCAAGGTATCGGTTCTCGGAGTGCCAGACCGCCCGGGCATCGCAGCCACAATCTTCGGCGCACTCGCTGAGGCTCATATCAATGTAGATATTATCGTTCAGAATGTGAACCGCGAAGGCATAAACGACATCTCTTTCACTATTTCAAGGGACGATGCGGATCATGCAGTGGCTACGCTGAAGAAACTGCCGCAGGATATGTGTGCCGGCGGCGTGGTTGTAGATGATAAAATTGCCAAAGTTTCCATCGTTGGCGCGGGAATGATCAGCCGACCGGGTGTGGCGGCTGGGATGTTCCGCGCACTTGCCGATGAGGGGATCAATATTGATATGATAAGCACATCTGAGATAAGGGTGTCCTGTATAATCGCCCGCAACCGCGCCGATGACGCTGTGAGCGCACTCCACAGGGCGTTTGAGTCCGATCTTGCATAACTGAACACCGATCACTATTTATCATGGCTCATACCATATCGGCGCCGAGAACGCTGAGTTACCGTCTTCTTCTATCACTTCAGCCACAAGATAAGTTTTAGCATTTATCGGAACAGTAATATTCAGGTAAGCATCGGGGGCGTTGACCTGTCGTTCTTCAACGACATTGCCGCCCTCGGTGAGTATGCGCACAAGTTTAATGACATCGTTGTCGGTGTCGTGCGCTTCAACAATAAGTTCCGCAGTTTTGCCCTTTACTTTTTGTCCCATCCAGACATCGTTGCCGTGGAACGACAGTGAAAGATTAGCATCGTTTGCGGCATAGAAACGAAGTGAGCGGAGTGCTGAAAATACCGCTTCGCGCGTCAGTTCTTCCGCCCATACGCAGGTTTTGTTGCCGCTGCGCGTGCCCCAATCGGGGCGGTGGTTATCCTGGGCGCCGGCAGGCGCTACATGCCATCCGGCATCAAGTGCCTTGAAATACTTGTCTCGGTAAAATTTCGCCTTTCCCTGATCGTTAAATACTTCAATGTATATTATCCTCTCGTCAATTTTGGGATCATATTTGAAGTCATTGAACATTCGCTCCTCATCACCCGGGTGGTTAAAACCTGCTATCGTCTCTGCGGGTGTGCGGGCAAGCCACCTGTAAAACGGGCTCAGAAAGCCTACCTTGCCATGCACAGGTGTTTCCTTTGTATTCATAACATTTATGTGTCCGGTTAAAACATCCATTGACCACTCAAACCCGGCAATGGCGACAAATTCACCATCATCGTTTTTCGCATCCGCTGCCTTTAATAATTTATCCCATTCGCTTACCTCGCCCTGCGCCACCTCTGCCGGCAGTGTGAGAAACTCAAAATGATCCGTTATCGCCCAGAAATCAACTCCGGCTGTGTTGCGCGCGTAATCGTAAGCCTCTTCGGGCACACCTTTGCCATCCGAGTAAGAGGTATGAGAATGCAACCCACCGCAATAGTTATGATATTCTGCCCCAGCAGCGCACTTCACAGCGCACATTAAAATCAACATTAAAATCCAAATTTTGCAGTTTCTCATCATTATATTCCTTTCGTTTCTGTCCCTGAATTTATATCATTTTATCGTTCTCCCTGAATCGTGAAACCTCAATCTTGAAAAAGCGCATCCGCAGTAATTCTGCCGATAAAAACCAAACTGCCGACTCAACTCAACGCTTTTTTTGAAGCCATCTTTTTTCTTGAAATCCGCTTCAAGGAAAGTTATACCGAACTTTTCACCTGCTTCTTCACCTATTTGGTTGATCACCGCTGCGTTCTTGTGCGGACTCACCGTGAGCGTGGCGGCAAAGATTTTGCATCCTGTCTCCAATGCCTGTTGCGCAGCGCACTCAAGCCGCATCTTAAAGCACATCTCACATCGTTTTCCGCCCTCAGGTTCGTTTTCAAGACCTTGAACTATCTCATTCCAGATTTCAATATCATATTTACCCTCAATAAAAGGCACATCAATATTCTTACAAAATTTTTTCAATTCATCACGCCGCAGTTCATATTCTTCTTCAGGGAAGATATTGGGGTTGTAAAAGAAAACAACAACATCATACTTTTCGCGCAGCAGTTCAAAGATATGCGGTGAACATGGCGCACAGCAGACATGCAGAAGGAGTTTTGGCAGTCTATTTAAACCCGAATTGTTCATATTCACTCTTAAAAGATTTACCTTAACGGTATATTGTGAGACGGGAGATGTGAGATGGTCGTCTTTATTGAATGTAGAATATTGAACAAAGAATTCCGAATATTGAAGGAAGAAGAACTTCATAATTCGGAATTCAATATTCGTTATTCATTATTCGTTTACCATCCACCGTCTTACATCTCACATCTTACTCAGTTTAACGCATGAGTTAATCCTTTTCCAAATCGTTCATAATAGCGGCGATTTCTATTTTTATGTCCCTCATCATTTCCCGCTGTTCGCGTGTCGGGCGGCGGATGGAGACAAACAGCCTTGAACAAATCCTCACAAGACTTTGCATGTCTTTACTTACATTCGCCAGCCGCATCTGGTATCTCTCACTGCTTATCTCCAGTTCACGCTTCTCGTCAATCAGTTCCTCTTGCACAGACCGCATAATGTTACTCACCGCGGCGGCGTCTTTAGTCTC
>JBFMBQ010000289.1:0-2714 GCA_040755115.1 bacterium | reverse complement strand
GCCTGTCGGCACAACTTGATTATCACACCTTCAAACTTGATGAGACAACTGACTCGTGGTATAACGCAGGCGGTGCAGCGGTACTTGCCGGCGGCACAGGCAGGAACATCGGCTCAGAGATTGATCTGACCTTTAACCTTACAACCGTTGACGGTTTCAACCTTGAAGGCGGCTATTCCTGGTTCAACGCAGGCGGTTTTATTGACAGCGTAATAGGCGCTGCCTCAACCAATTCCACCTGGGGCTATCTGCAACTTCTGAAGAATTTTTAGAATAAATTTAACAAGATAAACAGGATAAAGGCATGATTTTAAAGGACAAGATTGCAGTCGTAACAGGCGCCGGTCGCGGCATCGGCAGGGAAATCGCCCTCACCTTTGCCCGCGAAGGCGCGCAACTGGCAGTTTGCTCCCGCCACGCCGAGACAATTGAGCCTGTTGCGGCGCAAATACAAAATATGGGCGGCAAAGTGCTGTCCTCTGTTACCAATATCTCCGTCTATGAAGAAGTTGAAAAGTTCGCCGAGAAAGTTTATGAAGAATTTAACAGGGTGGATGTCCTCGTGAACAATGCAGGAATTAATATAGACAATTTTTTTCTGCGGATGAAAACTGAAGAATGGGATAAAGTGATTGATGTAAACCTGCGGGGCACATTCCTGTGCTGCCGACTGTTCGCACGCAGGATGATCAAGCAAAAGGGCGGCAGGATCATCAATATGACATCAGTCGCCGGCGAATGCGGCAACCCCGGGCAGGCGAATTACAGTGCAGCGAAGGCAGGCATAATCGGGCTGACGAAAGCCATCGCGAAGGAACTGGCGCATTACGGCATCACCGTCAACGCCGTTGCGCCGGGACTTATTGCAACGGAAATGGTGCAGAAAATGGAAACTCAAGTCCTTGACTCACTTAAAGAGTCAATTCCTCTCAAACGCATCGGCGCACCGCAGGATGTGGCAGGCGCCGCGCTCTTCCTCGCTTCCGATGCCGCATCCTATATCACCGGTCAGGTCATCCGCGTTGATGGTGGATTGTATATTTAGGCGGCTGAACAATGCGCGTTCTTTTTCTACAGGACAACGGCTTGAACGAATCGCTCGCCCTTACCGAGTTGTCGGCATATCTCAAGCGGGCAGGGCATACGACGGAACTTTTCATTGAACGCGAAGAGAAAAACTTATTCGGCAAAATCACTGGCTTCAATCCCGATTTATTCATCCTCCCGTGTTCCGTTCTCGGTCATCTCTGGGTGCTCCGAATAGCATCGGAACTGAAGAAGCGGTTCCCTAAAAAGAAAATTGTATTAGGCGGCACTCATCCCTCATTTTACCCGGAAATTATTGAAGACGAAAATGTTGACATCATCTGCATCGGCGAAGCCGATGATGCCATACTTGAATTGTGCGACACGATACAGCGCGGCGGAGATATATCTCATATTCAGAACCTTTATGTAAAAACCGCCGATGGCGAGATCATCCGCAACCCAGTGCGGCCGCTCATCGCCGACCTTGATTCGCTCCCGATGCCCGACCGCGAACTCTATTACAAATACCCCTTCATCCGCGATTTCACCTGGAAGAAATTTATGAGCGGGCGCGGCTGTGTCAACAACTGCGCCTATTGTTACAATCCGGCAATAAGGGAGAAATATACCAGCAAGGGAAGTTATGTGCGCATGAAATCACCGGAGAAAGTTGTTAATGAGATCCAACACATCAAGGATCACTACCCCTTTCGTTCAGCGCACTTCAGCGATGATATTTTTGCTTCAAATCCGGCCTGGTTGGAGACATTCACCGAAGAATATCGTCAGCGGGTCGGCGTGCCTTTCTCTTGCAATATGTGTGTTGAATTTGCCACCGAACGCACAGTCGGCGCGCTCAAAAGGGCAGGGTGCCGCGCAATCGCCATCGGCGTTGAAACCGGAGACGAAACAATGCGCCAGCAGATCATGGGAAAAACTTGCACCGACGACGAAATCCGCAGGGCGGCGAAAGTAATTAAGGGGCACAGGATTGTTCTTGTAACCTTCAACATCCTTGCAAGTCCAGGCGAAACCCCCGAACAGGCACTAAAAACGCTTGAATTCAACAGCAAGATAGACGCCGATTATTCTATTGTTAATTTCGGCGTCCCTATCCCGAATACAAGATACGCACAGATGGGGATTGAAATGGGTGTCCTGAAACAGCAGAGCATTGATGAACTTTTAAGCGGTTTTGATTTCCACCGAGTCGGTCCGCACCCCATATTCAAGACGCCTTACGAACGGGAATTCATCAACCTGAATTACCTGTTTAGGCTTGGCAACTCAATACCGTTATCGCTTCCCTTAATCCGCAGCCTGATTCACCTGCCCCCGAACCCGTTATTCAAAGTCCTCAATCTTATGATGCTTTATTCCTTCAAACAAATCTACGGCATACCATGGATTGACGGAATGCGATATTTCCTCCATGTCGGTTACCCTGACAGGCGCACAACCAACTTCCCGAGTTTAATTTAACCACTGAAACTTGGAAGTAAGATGTAAGAAATAAGATGTGAAATGTAAGATGTAAGATGTGAGATGATTATTCTTTTACCTTGTTCATCTCACTTCTCCCATCTCCCGTCTCCCATCTCACCTCCGTGCTTCCGTGGTTACAAATGATCTTCTTGCCGTTTTGCGTAGATGTTCAGTTTTAAGATACTAAAATCCCCTGTCCA
>JBFMBQ010000288.1:0-12671 GCA_040755115.1 bacterium | reverse complement strand
CAGCGCGTAACTCTGAAAAACCATAGAGGTATTGCGCCGATTAGGCGGCAGAAGCCCCATCGGCGCGCCGCCGATGAACACCTGCCCGCGCGTCTGAACCTCAAAGCCGCCGATGATGCGCAGCAGCGTCGTCTTGCCGCAGCCGGACGGTCCGAGCAGCGTTACAAATTCGCCGCCCTCAACAACGAAAGAGACATCATCCACAGCGAGCAGCGGGTGTCCCGTCGGGTCTGTGAATTCCTTCGTTATGTTTTTGAGTTCAACTCCAGCGGCTGGCATTTTAGTTATGTTTGTAGTTTGAAATTCTGCGCAAAAAACTTAACGCAGATTATCCCGATATTTTGTGATTTGCCCTTATATTATGCCACGAAAAACAAAAAGACATAAAGATTTTAGTGCTTTAGTGTTTTAGTGGCAAGAAAATATAAACAAAATATTCGTCTTTGTTTGAAAAATACATGAAAGTGTATGTATAATATGACAAACTTCACGCCGGACGGGGCAATGAAAGGCTTTAATCTGATAAAGGACGATAAAGAAAAAGTTCAGGCGCAGGAGAAACAGAAGCCGTCCCCGGTTCAGGAAAGAAAAACGGCGGCTGCATCCGAAAAAACACAGGGCGGGACAAAGAAAAAGGTTCAGGTTACGCTTTTTATTGTCCTTGCACTGATTCTGACAGGAGTTACCTTGATTTACTTTGCAGCAAAAGAACCGGTTTCTATGAAACAATCACAAGTTACAAAAAAAGAAAAGCCGCTGCTTTCACATGAATCGCAAAAACAAGTGGAGGGAATACCACTTGATAAAGAAGAAAAACCGCCGGCAGAGGAGAAAGCAGCCGAGCGTCCTGCATCGCAACAAACAGAAACCTATCCTGTAGGGCGCGGCCTCCGCACCGCGCCGATTCGGAGACGGGAAAAACATGTTACATCTTACTCCTCAATAAAAATTGAGCCGCGCATGCACAGAATTCAACCACTCCAATCCAGAACATTCACGGCAGCGGAAATCACTGATGAAACCCGGTCAATCCCGCCGACGACGCCAGAAGAATTCCGAAAATATAATATCTTCTACATCGTAGTTGTAAAAAAATCACCGAACAAATCCGAACTGATCGGCATCGCTCGCAATCTTAAACTCACCACACTTGACCCTGAGATTCTCACTAAATTCTATGAAGGTGAAACAGTTTACTGGCTCACGGTCGGACATTACATAAACAGCACTGAGGCATCCAACATGGCGCAACTTATCCGTTCAAGAGGATATAATGCAGAAGTTGTAACGGACAGGATTTATTATTGATGTTTCTGAATCACGAGGGGGATAAATGAAAACAGCAGCAGCGATAGTTTTAGTTCTGGCACTGATCGGGATGTTTCCGAAATCAAAGAAGCACCCTGACGGTCGGTATGTGCCGCCCCCGGCGCCAGTTACGCAGACTTATGAGTGCTTTCAGCCTGACAGCGTTGTCGTGGATCAATCTCGTGTGGAACGCATTGTGCGGTTTGGTCAGCGGTTCTTCAGCCGCCGCGGCATATCGGAGAGCACGATGCGCGATGTAGCATACAATATCGTCAAATATTCAACGGCGCACTGCATTGAGCCGGAACTGATAGCGGCGCTCGTAGCGCGCGAATCGGGGTTCAACCCGCGGGCGGTATCACGCAACGGCGCAATGGGACTGGGGCAACTCATCCCCTCAACGGCGCGCAGCATGGGCGTTAACGACCCTTACGATATACAGGATAATCTTCGCGGCACGACACGGTATTTCAAGAATCTTCTGAATATGTGGAACGGATATTCCGACCAGATAGAGCGCTCTCTCGCATCATATTATTTCGGTCCCCGCGTTGTTGAGAATGCCGGCGGCGTTCCGAACAGAAGCGGTGTCAAGGAATTCATCCGCGATATCTTTTCCTATAGAGAAAAGATGTTGTCAGATTGATGAACCTCACATAAAAACAAAAGTCTGCTCCCAAACAGCAACAAGTTGTTGAAACGGGAACATAAAAAATTCACATTGAGAAGCAGGGCTGTTATTACTCTTGTGATTGCTTCTGTGTTGTTATGTTCATGTTCCGCCCGATCTTATTGCGGATGCGCAACTCATCCGTGTCTGGTTATGACTCCCGTGGATGTGGAAATTCTGAAGGAGAACATCCACAGCGTGGAATGGATGAGCAGATATTTCCAGCGGATGAAAAGTGCGAATGACGAGTATCGCAGCCGCGGGCTGGAGGCGCCGGCGCTGGGCGGCGGCTACACGCAGAATTACATCTGTCCCACCCACGGAAAGTATCTTCGCTACGATCCCGACCAGCCTCACCGGCATTTCTGCAAGGAGTGCAATAAATATTACGAGGGCGCCGTTCTGGACGCCTGCTGGCGCAGTATGAAACACGATCAGAACATAGAATCGGCGCGTGATGCGGGGCTGATCTACAGGATCAGCGGCGATGCCTCTTATGCCGAATGGGCGCGGACAGTTCTGGTGCACTATGCGAAGAACTACGGCAGGTATCCGCCGCAGGGAGGACCTGCGGGACTGGGCAGGATCACAAGCCAGTCGCTCAACGAGGCGGTGTGGCTCATAAACGCAGCGACGGCTTATGACCTTGTTGCCGATGCGCAATGCATGTCGGATAAAGATCGGGAACTGATTCTGAAAAAATTGTTTGTGCCCGCTGCGCGCCATATCAGAAGTTTTCCGTTCGGAATCCACAATATACAGGTCTGGCATTCAGTTGCGATGCTGACGGCGGGGCTGCTCGGAGACAGCAACAGTCTCACCGAGGAGGCGATGAACACGCTCTGCGATGAGATTGAAGAGGGGATTACAAAGGATGGACTGTGGTATGAGACATCGGTCGGCTATCATCTGTATGCGATGAAGCCGTTCTCTATGCTTGCCGCAATATACCGAAACCGCGGGCTTGAATTGTGCGACAGCGAGAAATTCAGGCGTTATTTCACGGTGCTGCCCGAGATTGCTATGCCTGACCTGTCGCTGCCTGCCATCAACGATTACAGGCACAGCGTGCGGCTCGCGGAGATGACGGCGGGGGCGGTTGCTGCGAGGTATGTTTTCAACGACACATCGTTTGACCCTCTGATCAGGAAACTCGGAGATGAACTGAACTGGGATGCGCTTGAGCGCACCGCGTTCGTTTATTATCGCGTTCCCGAAGCGAAAACTGAGCCGCAGTTATGGCAGTTGCCGAAAAACTCGCGCCACCTGCCAGACTCCGGCATCACAATACTGCGTCGTAACGGACTCTACGCGCTGATAAAATACAATGCCTACAGCGGCGGGCACGATCACAACGACCGACTCGGGGTGATCTTTCACAGTGGCGACCGCAAACTGTTCCCCGACCTCGGCACGGTGCCTTATGGACATCCTCTGTATCGTTCGTGGTATCGCAGGACCGAGGCGCACAACACGATAATGGTTGACGGAAAGCAACAAGAACAGACCGGGTGTGCGCCACTCGGGTTCTATGATGAAGACGATTTTACAGCCGTTGCCGTTGAATGCGGCGAAATCTACAGCGGCGTCTCCATCCGCCGCATCCTCCTGCTCGCTGACGGCGCGCTCGTTGATGTAACCGCTGCAAACTCAGCGGCGCATCACACTTATGACTGGTTTCTGCATATCAATTCGGGTGATGAAATGAAGTGGAAATCTCCGGGCGATTCGCATGTTGATGCCCTGCCTCCGAACCCAGAAATCGCCCTCAGTGAACGGATCGGCTTTGAAAATGAAACCTCGGTCTCATTTCATTCAACAGAAGCGGGAACACCTGCGGAGACAATCTCCTTTTACACGATAAAACCATCTGCGCTTTACCTTGGATCAGCGACAGGATTTTCCCCCGATGAGAAAATGCCGATTGTGATGTGGCGGCAGGAAGGAACGGATGGGGTTTTTATTGCGGTAACACAACTTGCTGATCATGATCTTCCGAAGATTGATATTTCTGATCAGGAACTTATATTTCATACAAGTAAAAAGAAGGAAATCACTATAAATTTTCGTGATGGAAAGATAACATTGCCTTAATCTTTTCTAAATAGTTGCACTACAAAGACAACGAGTAGAGGAGCAATTCATCGCGCCCATAATAGTGTCAATTATTTATCGCTTTTGTCGGTAACCTGTCTTTGTTTCCTTCGTGTCCCATTCCCCGAATCCGAGCACATTCATCGGGCATACTGCGATGCACTCACCGCAGCCTATGCAAGGAGTGTTGCGCACTGAGAACGACTTCCTCTGGAGCGCAAAGCCCTTTACATCTATGCCCATCTCACAGTAGCGATTGCACTGTCCGCAATCAATGCAGCGATCGTTTGAAGAGATTTTATATCTTGACCACACTGCGCCGAGCAGGTTCAGATACGCCGCCAGCGGGCACAGATAACGGCACCACATCCGATTGCCATAAAATGGGTACAACCCAAGACCAATGATGCCAGAGAATATTAGATAAACCACAAGATTGTACCAGAACGAGATTGCTTTGATTGATGTGTCGCTGAATGTCAACTCACGCAAAACCAGAATGGCAGTCATCACCACAGATGCCGCCAGCAATATGTAAATGACACGCTCACGCCGCCGATTAAGATAACCTTTAGGCGACAGATGACGGAACGGCTCCCCGAGCGTCTCCGCAAGCGCGCCACACCCGCACACCCACGAGCAGTACCGCTTGCCGTGAAAATACACGAACACAGGGGTGATCATAAACGCCAGAACCACCGTGAATATCGCATAAAACACTATCTCAGGCTGCGCATTCCCCATAACCGCTGCCCTGTTGACAAAACCCGCAGGCATCAGTGTGAGGGGCCACACCGTTATTAATGTCGCTGCTTTGCTGCCGAGATACTTCGCAGGTATTAAAGGCAGCGCAAACAGGAAAACGGTCTGGAAAAACATACAAGAGACCGTGCGCCACCTCACATAATTATGGAGTCGGAAGTGGCGGCGGCGCGGCCCAGACAGAATGTATCCCCCAAAACACAGCACTGCACCGGTGTATAATATGCCATACCACCACTTTGCAATAAAACCTAAAAGCGGGTATGAAATATCCGTCAGGCTTATCCCATAAAAATCATATAATGCCTTTTTGCCGAATGCCTTGAAGAGGAAAAACGCGGTGATAAACAGAAGAAACGCTATAAAAAACGCCCTGCGGCGCGCAGTCCACTCGTTGGCAATCTTCAAACCCGCTTTTTTGAGAAATCCCCAGGGCATCTCAGCGCCGATGTTTACAAAGACAAACTCGTTTTCAACCGCCTTCTCTCCCTGTTTTGTGTTCAGAACAACAGAATCCTGATGAATCTCCTTCACCGTTGTATTGAAGAAAAATTTGATTTTGCCATCTTTTTCTTTAGCCTGTAGTTTTGCCACATTGCGCGCTTTGGGGCGAATCAGTCCGGGTTCAATCATCGCATGAGTTACTTCGTTGTTGTCACACAGAGCCAGGGTGGTTTCGGCAGCGGCATCGCCGCCGCCGATGATAAGAATCTTTTTTCCCTCGTATCCGGCAGGGTCATATAGTTTGCCGCTGACCTTATCCATCTCTTCACCCGGCGCCTTCAGTTTACGCGGATTGCCCTGCTTGCCGATGGAGAGAATGGCGCGCATTGACCTGAAGATTTCGCCGTCGGCGGTGGCAGTCTCAATGATGCCTTCAGTGGTGCGAGTTATGGCTGTTACCTTTTTTGCTGTTTTTATGTTAAGTTTGATTTCCTCAATCTGCTTATTCCAACGCTTGAGTATTTCCTCGCGTGAACATTCTTTCAGCCATAGGTGTCCCTTCAGGGGTTCATCAAGCGGCTCGGCGAAGAGCATTTTACCGAGAGGAAAGTTGAAAATAGTGTTACCTGGGCGCTCCGCTTCAAGGAGCACATAGCGCAGACCTTTCTTGTGTGCAGTCATCGCTGCTTCAAGTCCCGCCGCACCGGCTCCAATGATCACAAGGTCGTGAACATCAGGGTTAGGTGCTTTCGGCATATCTGATGACAGGCGCTCCACCAGATCGTGTGCCTGATTTATGGCTGTCTTGATGAGTGGGTAGCCGCTCAGGTCTCCGGCGAGGTAGATGCCTTTCACATTCGTTTGGAGGTTCTCATCCATAACAAGGTAGGTGAGAACGGAAGGGTCAAAGATAGGTTTTTTCTCAAAGAATCCCCACAAGGTTTTCTCCTTTCAAAAAAAATCTGTGCTTTGAGTCTTCTTCTCTTTACAGCATATTCTGAAGTTTTGCATCTAAATTTGCGCAAGTCAGGTAATTTATTGAAGTAATCCCATCATCTGATAAACTTGTAGTGTTGCTTATTAACTATTTTTCTTTTTGTTAATTATAGGGAAATGAAAACTGATCAACAAATAGCACAGATACTGCGATTCTTTGTCGTTCTTTCAAGCGCACTGGTTATTTGTTATGTCGCCATTGCATTGACACCAGACCTGCTGGCGAACACACTGTTTTCAGTTGTGCTGTGGGTGCTGGTATCGGGGCTGTATTTTAGTGCGGTGCTGATAGCGGTGCGAAGCGCGCCATCGCGCAATTTCACCTTGGTTGTAGTCGGATTTGCCCTTATACTCCGCATCACCGTGTGGCATATTTCACCAGAATTTACAACGGATTATTACCGTTATGTGTGGGATGGCAAAGTAGCGGCGACTGGGATAAATCCTTTCCGATACGCACCTGCTGATGAGGCGCTGAAGCATCTACGCACACCTAATATATATGAGAAAATAAATTTTAAAGATGCACGAACGATATATGGACCGCTGGCACAGGCAGGCTTCAGGCTGCTTTACGGAGTTTTCGGAGAAAATATCACTTGCTGGCGTGCGACATTTTTCATTGCCGATGTGATGAATTTATTCCTGATAATAGCGCTTCTGGGCGCTCTGGGGCTGCCGCGCCACTGGATGGTTGTTTACGGTTTTCATCCACTTGTGCTGATTGATTTATGCGCAAACATGCATCTTGATGTTTTTCTCATAGCGATTCTGCTTGCAGCGTTCGTGTGCGCCAGCGTCAACCGTGCAATGTTGGGATTAGTTTTTCTTGCAGGAGCGACACTGGTTAAATATTTCCCCGCAATTCTTCTGCCCCTGTTTCTTCGGCGAATAACTGCTGAAACCTCCAACCTATATAGATGGCTGCGGGTTTCATCTTACTTGACTCTGTTCACAGTGATAATCATCGCAGCATATCTTCCTTACGCAAGTCCCGATGTTGATCTGGCTGCCGGTTTGAGATATTTTTCGACACAATTGGGTGTTACCGCTTGGAGTCCATATTTTCTTATTATGAAAACTTCAGGCAAGGTGGGCGCAGATGCTGTTGCTGTTGCTGTGCTTGCGATCATCATCCTTGTTGGATTGTCAAAGAAAGACTTGATGAGGTGGTTACGCTGGATGCTACTTGTGCTGTCGGCAATGGCGCTTCTGACTCCGGTGCAGAGACCATGGTATTTCGCATGGGCGCTTCCACTATGCTGCGTGCAGGTGTGGTGGTCGTGGCTGCTTCTGGGGTGTCTTTCACTGCTGACTTATTCTGTGCTTATTTCTTATGAATATATTTATCAGATAAAATTTATTGTTTATATAATCTTCTATGCGGCGCTGATCGTGGAATTTTACATTAAAAGAAAAGGTAAGATTAAATGATGAGTTCTTCGGCAATAAATGACAAAAAGCGCGTGGCTGTGATAATACCCGCATTAAATGAAGAAGATAACATTGAGCATGTAATTAAGGACATACCGCATAACCTTGTTGACGATATAATCGTAGTTGATAACGGGAGCACTGATGCAACGCCAGAGCGTGCACGCCGTGCAGGCGCTCGCGTTGTCAGCGAGCCGAAACGCGGCTACGGCAACGCATGTATGCGCGGTCTTCAGGAGGCGAAGGGGGCATACATTGTGGTGTTTCTGGATGGCGATCACAGCGATTATCCTGAAGAGATGAGCATACTTGTGGAAGAGATCAGCGAGGGATACGATATGGCGATAGGCTCACGGATGATAGGTAAGCGCGAGACGGGAGCGCTTCCGCCGCATTCTTTATTCGGAAACTGGCTTGTCTGCAAGTTAATCAACCTGAGCGTCGGCACACATTACACCGATTTAGGTCCCTTCCGCGCCGTGCGCTATGAGAGGCTGATGGAACTCGGTATGTGCGATCCTAATTACGGCTGGACGGTTGAGATGGCGCTCCGTGCAGCGTATGCAGGCTGGAGTGTGTGCGAGATTCCTGTCCGATACCGAAAGCGCCGTTCAGGGCAGTCTAAAGTAACTGGTTCGCTCGCAGCAAGCATAAGAACTGCACTGAAGATGTTCTGGGTACTCATAATGCTGCAACTGAAACTAAGAAAGGAGAAAAAGCAGCGTTGACAGCGCATTCTGGAAGGTTACTGATCCTCTACGCGCGCATGCCCGAGCCGGGAAAGGTCAAAACACGAATCGCAAAACACCTGGGCGATGAAGCAGCGAGCGAAATCTATCGTAAATTTCTTGACATCACTGTGGCACGAATGCGAACCTTGTGCGATGCCGCGCTGCGCATTGATTATTACCCCGACACACCCGAAGCAAGCGGATACTTCAAACATCGCTATCCCTATATGCAATGCATGCCCCAGAGTGGTGTTGACCTCGGCAGCCGAATGAATCACTCCTTAAACAGGGCATTCAAAGATGGCTTTCTGTCAGTTTGCATCACAGGCAGTGATTTGCCCGATCTCCCAATGGAATATATTCACACTGCGTTTGAATCGCTCACCACGCATGACCTTGTTGTCGGACCGAGCACAGACGGCGGATACTATCTCATTGGCTTGCGAGCACCGGCGCCGACATTGTTTGAAGATATTCAATGGGGCGCACCGAGCGTGCTTGAATGCACGATTGAGAAGGCTGAAAAGGCAAAACTTTCATACTCACTACTTCCCCAATGGCAGGATGTGGATACCCCAGCCGACCTCCACGCGCTGCAAATGCGACTGCGGATGAATTCTGATAAGAATGAATTCACTTCGCTCAAAGAAATGCTCAACAAAATCGCATCTGAGAGAGTGTGAAAATGAGAAACGAAATCGGATCACTATACTGGGTCATTACTCACCGCTGCAACAACAATTGCGCACATTGCTATATGGATTGCGGTCCGCAGGCGCCCTCGTTGTCAGAAGATGATGCGGTGCTTGTCGTTGAAAACCTCCCGCACCGCATCAATCACAACATCATTCTCAGCGGCGGCGAGGTGCTGCATCCGGAGAATCTTAAACTTCTTTTCCTCGTGTGCAAACTGCTCATCGGAAGATACGGCAGACGCCCTATATGGCTTCAGACAAACGGCGATTTTCTCTCCCCGAAAGTGATTGATGACTGCCTGAAGCAAGGCATCGTGCACTTCTCAATATCATCTATGGACAACTATCACAAAAACCCTTTCCATTCGCTGAAGGAGAAAGAGAAACACCTGCGCTCGCTGCTCAAAGGAAAAGGACTTGTGGAGCATCCGCCTCCTAAGAATCTCTCACCGAAGATCGCCGAACGGGCAGCAATTATCCAGCAATCGCTGCTGTTCACAGCATCTGACCTGGCATTCAAACCCAACTTCTCCATCTGGGGCGCGAATGCGGAATTGTGGCTAAAAGGCAACTGGGCGAGAGGACGCGCGCTGAAAAACCATATCGCAGTGTTTGACAAGTCGCACAACTTCTGCTCAATGTGGTCGGGTGGACTCAACTTTCTGCGAACAGGGTCGCCGCGCCAGGAAGTGGTTCTGCAACTCTCCTATCTCTTTCCCTGCTGCCCCTCCACAAAGGTTATACTCGCCGATACGCGGGAAGAACCGCTTATAAAGGGACTTGAAAGAGCCGCCCGTGAACCCGTCTTCAGAGCAATAAATCGTGGCCGCCCCTACAATGGTGCAGCGCATCTCGGCTTTCCACCCTCACGCGCACGACAAAGGCTGAAAGAATTGAATAATATATGCTTGCTCTGCAACGAACTCCTGGAGCATCTTGATCCCAACATCTTTCAACCTTCACCCTTTAAAATCTATTCTACCTAAATTGAGCGATTCTATCTATGATATTGTTTCCTCTAATGAGTGATAAATTTGGAGTGCGACATCACGATGTCGCTTTCCATGTCGGCGACATGTCGCCGACAACCAAAGCGGTGTCGTGCCACCGCACTCCAAAATTGTTCATCGTTAAAAATCGCTCAATTTAGGTCTAATTAAAAACATTCTGCCAAAATCAAGATTAATTAATATTTGTAGAAAATCTGAACAATAAGTTCTTTGTCAACCTTGCGGTTGATGATGTCAATACCCGCTCCACTTTCAGTGACTGTTATATCTCTTAAAATCTTTTTTGCGCCGTTTATTAAGACCCGCTCTAACTTCCGTTTTCCCATCGGTAAAAAGAGTGAAACATTTAAAGGCTCTGCTCCGTTGTTCACGAAATGGTAATTAATTTCCCTGCCATTATCTACAACGAAAAAATCAAACCTGTTATTTTTTACCCTGCCGTCCTTCATTTCCCATCTGTCCCAGCCCGCCGGTATCTCTGGCACAAGGCGGACTGTCATACTGTCGGCATCAACTGACATACCTGTTAAGTAATATATCAGGCTCGCTGCGTTCACCGTGCCTTCCCAGGGACCGAATCGTCTTGCATCTTCCTTGCCTTTGCCCGTCTGGTCAGTACTCATGGAAATATGCGTATGATCATTCGCCTGCGCCTCGGAGAACATGCCTGCGGGGTCGGAAACTTTGTGGATCAGCAGATCAAAAACTTTGTCCGCGAGCGTGTGGTGAAAGTGCTTCAGGTTAAGGAGATACATACCCTGCAATTGCGCATGATACAGACTCGCGCGTCTCGCCATTTTTATACTTCCGTCCTTCTGCCCCAATTGTCCTATCGTTTTTATCAGATTCAGTTTCAACTTTTTTTCGTCTCCCTCATAGCCGATTACAATCGGGTTTAGGTTTGTGAGCGAGAATATTTCCACGACAGGTTCAAGGTTCTTCTTGCGCAGAGCGGCGGCATAAAAGCCGTCGTCCATCCAGTAGTATCTGTCAATTGCCGGCTCTACGCGCGCCCGCAGTTCGGCAAATCTTGCCCTGTCCGCCTCCATGCCGAGTTTTTCAGAAATCTCTTCCATTCCTCTGGATGCAGTAACGAAGGCGATAGAGGAATCAAACGAGTAGAGTTCCTGTAGAGGCACGCCGGAGACATAAGTCGGATAAGTAATCTGACACATATCGTCGCCGTGAAAAGGGAGTAGTCCCTCCGGGGTTACTTCTTTTTCCTGCCCTAAAAGATTTCTTTTCAGGTAAGGATAGACTTTTCTGATGGTTTCAAGGTCGCCTGTGTGCTTGTAATATCTGTAGAACTGGAGGATTGTCCAGGATGGTCTTTCGGCAACGCGCCTGATGGGGTCGGCATCGTCAAGGGGGATGTTCTCCCAGTCAACGGTTTCGGGGAGTGCGCTGATGTCAAGGTCAGCAGCCTGACTGTTGAGAATAGCGCCTTCAACCTGTGCGGCGTAATAGCCATACATCATCATCTCCCTCGCATCGGAGGGCATTCCCGTCAAAAGATAGAAGCGGGCGATGTGGATATTCTCCCTGTCGTGCGAGCGGTCAGCATACTTCACTACGGGTACCTGCGCGCCGCTCTCGTTGCGCTGTATCTTATGTGCGATTTTCATGTTTTCAATCATATCGTTCAGCCTCTCATCGGGTGTGATGAGCCGCGTGGAGTCCTTCAGATAGTTCTTCCAGTATGCGACTGTGTCATTCAGCAGACCTGATTTCTTCGCCTGCAATTCGGCGATGACAGGCTTTTCGGGCTTCTCGCCTGTTTGGATGATGTAGTAAAAATAAAAAACTTTTTCATCGCCTTTTTTTAATTGCGGTATGTCAACGACGAGACGCCCTTCGGCTATGCGACCCGCGCCGTCAAGCGAACCGATCCTTAATGTTCTTTTTCTCCTGCCTGTATCGCGGGTCTGGATAATTTCAGCGTCTGTGGTTCCTTTATCGCCAAATACATCGGCGATCAGCCGCAGTCCCTCCAAATCCTGCTGCGCCCTGACGATCACGATGCGGACGAACGCGCCGCTCTGCGGCGGCGAAAAATTGACCGTGAACATCGCGAGCCGGTCGTCTTCTTCCCTTGTTACAGCAATTGAAGCATCCCGCACATACCAAACAGCATCACGCGGGAAATCAATTTCATTTCCGGCGATTGCCAGCCTGATGCCCGAATCGCCGAAAAATGGATGGTGGTATGTCGTCATGTTGTGAAATGTGTTGAATGGATATGAAAGCCCCATAAGTGTGAAGGCGTTGATTCCGCCGATGCCGAATGCGCCAAGCCGCTGGCGCTTCGGTTTTTTAACAGTTTTGTCAACTTCAATAGACAGCGATGAGACATTGAGCAGATCGGGATTCGTTTTGAAGAACTGGACTTCGTTTAATTCGGTGCTGGAGCAAATTGATGGCAACAGGAGAAGGAAGAAAAAAATACCAATTTTGTTGCCATATTTTGTGGGTATCATTAGATGACCTCAAAGGTTGATTTACGCTGCGGCGGCGCGGCGAAGAACTG
>JBFMBQ010000287.1:0-6445 GCA_040755115.1 bacterium | reverse complement strand
ACATCACCGAAAAATGATAAGAATTCTTTCACCACCAAGACACAAAGAGAATTCTTTTCTTGGCGCCTTACCTCCCGCACCAGCCTCTTTCCACATTTCCCTCTTTCCGCCTTTTCCTACTCATATTAACCTGCATTTATTTCATTCTGCATTCCGCATCCCACATTCCCCATTTTATCTGTTGCCTGTCTTTCCCATTATCTCTTGCATCTCAATGCAATCGCGGCGCATTTCAGGTGAAACTGTCCGGCATATATCTTTGCCCCTGCCGCAAAATCCCGCTATCAATCCGCATTCAGTGTGCTTGTATTTTTCACAGTCATTTAAATACTCGGTGAGATTAACCTTATTGAACCTGCCTTCATACGCAAATTTCAACCCGCCCTTAAACGGCAGATTTTCACCATAACAATCTTTGATCACCACACTCTTCACACTTTGTTTGCCTATAGTATCCCAAAAAGCCCCCATCAGACAATACCGATTAAGCGGAGGAATGAGGTTTTTGCATTCCGAGAACATTTTCCCCCGGTTATCCAGTCCGCGCATGCTGATTTGTTTGCCTATCCCATAAACACAGTATTTCATTCCCTCCTCGCCAAAAACTTCACAATTCTTCACATCCTTTGTTAATTCAGTGAGATTAATTTGTGAGCCATAACCCATATAACATCCAAGGTGGAACGGTGGATCAAGCATATCGCATTTTTTCTTTATCGTTTCCAGATCGTCAGGGCTGTTGTGCACTTTCGGGAAGGAGCGTCCAAACCGCCAGTAACAATAGTAAGCGTCTCCAGTGCGATCATAAAGAAACCTGAACCGATCATAGTTCCATTCAACTGTTGCCAAGTTAGAACTGAACAATACAAACAGCGCAACAATTACATATATAGATCCCCTGATGATCTGCTTGTTTATCTTTATATGAGACAGCAAAAACGCAACAAAATAATGTAAAGTTACCGCAACATATATAAATAATGCCGGGTAAAAATATAAAAGATATGTGTTTGAATGATAGCGGCGCATTGATGGATGCCCGATAACCAAGCCGAACACCAGTGCCAGTAACCCGTAAATCGTTACGGAAGTGATAAAAGCGAATTTAACCGGATCGGTTCTCCGTTGGTTTCTGAAAACTTTTATCGCGAAAACGACAACACTCAAAGTGGAAATGATATAAATGATCAATAAAGTAACATAACATGGGTGATGAAGACAGAGAAAATATTCTACCGTTCTAAGCAGCCACGATTCTCCTCCCCACTCTTCGCCCGGCAGCACTGCAAAAACATATCCCCATCCCCTTATGTCGCCTTTAGATAAGGTCCAGATATACGGTGAAGAGCCGATAAGGAATAAAAACAGGAATAGAAAACAGTGCCGATAAACGGCGGTAATCCTCTTTAAGGGCAATGCCCCTGCTGTTCCCGTCCAGATGAAATAAGCCGAGAGCGCAAAGCATGTCGCCGTCGCCAGCAGCGCCCCCTTATGCCAGAAGCAGAAAAAGCCCGCGAGGACGCCGAGAGCAATCAGTGTTATACGTCCCCGTTTCCTTACCCAATGCAGAAATAAATAAAGCAGCACAAAGTTAAGACCTACCGCCTCCGGATGCGAACCTAAAAAATAATATGCCCCGTGCAAACGCGAGTTAGGAGGGAAAAGCGTTAAGACAAAGTAAATCAAAAGCGTGAAAAAATGCGGATCATAACTGCGGAGCATCAAGAATCCGAGTACATAAGAGAGGGTGAGGAATGTAATAGGAATCAGGACCAGCGAGATCACATTTTCACCGAATATTTTCAGGTAGGCGACGGCGATGAAGCCCTCTATAGGAATGCCGTTCCCGTAAAATTCAGGTTTATATTCACTGAAAGTGAACCGGATACCATGTTTAATTATGTCGCGGGCTATTCCGCCTGTGAAACACTGATCTATATAATCAATGACGAAGGGGTCTAATGTTATAAACGAGCGAGCAAATATTAAAATCAGTATTGATAAAAATAAAAATATGTTTGATGTTCTGTTGGAAATCATGTTCTCATGTATGAATTTACCCAAATTATTCATACATAATCAATAATCGCATACAGTGCAGGCTTCCAGCCTGCATAAAATTCCCTGCGCCAAAATGATTTTTTCTCTACGCAAATTAAAGTAAAATAAAAACAATTTGTCAAGATCATCCCGATATTTGACATTGATTTGACATTTGAAGATATTTTATCGTTCTCCCCTTTTGTGAATAATTCGCATTGCTACTTTAAAATTTTTATAATGTCAGGAATAATTCTTATCGGTTGACATAGCATGGCAAAATACTTTTTCGTGGGCATCGGCGGCAGCGGTATGAGTTCGCTTGCGCAGATTGTGCGCAGCCGCGGACACGCCGTCGCAGGCTCCGACAGGAATTACGACAGGGGCATAAACCGCTCAATGTTCCGAACGCTGAGGCGGTATGCGGTTGCACTCTATCCGCAGGACGGCACAGGCATTACGAACGATGTTGATCGTGTCATAATTTCCACCGCAATTGAGTCAACAATCCCCGATGTAGCAAAGGCGTGCGCGCTCGGCATCCCTGTAGTGCGCCGCGCAGAGGTGCTGGCTGAAATATTTAATGTAAGCCGGGGTATCGCAGTGGGCGGCACAAGCGGGAAATCAACCACAACGGGCATGATCGGCTGGCTGCTGTATTGCTCCGGGCTTGAACCCACAATCGTGAACGGCGGCGAGATGAAAAACTTTGAAACCGTCAATCCACCAGGCAACGCTTATGCAGGCAAGTCCGACCTGTTCGTTATTGAAGGCGATGAGAGCGACGGCACCATCGTCCTTTACAATCCTGCCGTGGTCGTGATCACCAACATAGCAAAAGATCACAAGACCCTGCCCGAGTTGCGCCACCTCTTCAGCCATTTCGCACTCCGTGCGCGCGAGTGCGTCATAGTGAACGCTGATTGCCAGGAAACATCAGGACTTGACCTCCATCAAAAACATAAGATAACATTTTCAATCACTGAGGAATCCGATATACGCGCAAATAAAATAAACTGCCGCAACCTTGCAAGTGATTTTTATATAGACGACTCGCACTTTTACTTAAAAGTCCCGGGAATCCACAATGTGTATAATGCCCTCGCTGCGGTCGCCGCCTGTAAATCGCTCGGGATTGAAACATCCCTTATGGCGGATGCGCTTGCGGATTTCAGCGGCATCCGCAGACGCTTTGATATTGTGGGCGAAGCGGCAGGCATCCCCGTGATTGATGATTTCGCTCATAATCCCGATAAGATCAGGGCAACCATCAGCACCGTTGCCCCCATGTATAAGCGGCTGCTCCTCGTTTATCAGCCGCACGGGTTCGGTCCGACCGCTTTTCTGAAAGACGAACTGATAGAAACCTTCTCTTCTGTTATGAGAGATGAAGATATTCTTTATATGCCTGAGATATATTACGCCGGCGGCAGCGCAAGCAAGACGGTTTCATCTCGTGATCTCGTTGAAGGTATAGCCGCTTCCGGCAGAAACGCTTTCTTCATCTCCCATCGTGGTGAAATCGCTGATCTTGTAGCCTCTGAAGCGGCGTCAGGCGATGCGGTGGTCGTGATGGGGGCGCGTGATCCATCGCTGACCGACTTCTGCCGCAGAATTTTGAAAAACATAAGCAAAAATTTTGTGTAAATTCGTGTAATTCGTGGTTCCTGATTTCCAATACCATGTATTCTAACAGAGCGCAAATAACGGTGGTCGGTGCAGCCTGTGCCGAGTTTTGCTCCGAAGGCGGCATAAGGACGACTAATGCGGCGGACAGCCGCTCAGACTCGTTCCTTCCCGGCGGAATGGCTGTGCGTGTCGCACTTGCACTTTCGCGTATGGGTTGCAGGGTATTTTTTTTATCCTGCGTCGGCACCGATACGATGGGCGCCAGAATCCTGACGGAACTTCACAAAAACCGCGTGAATGTTGATTTCGTTGAGCGCAGGCGGGACGAGCAGACTACAGTTATCGCGATGAAAAATTTTTCGGGCAGCGAAAATTTTCAGATTGTTTCATCAGGTGCGAGTTCCGTTATGTCCAGGGCTTCGCTTCTTTCGGCTCGGGCAATGGTGTCAAGTTGCGACCTGATGGTCATACTCTCGGACATCCCTGCCGAGATTTTTGCATTCGCAATTGATGTTGCGCATCATTTCCATGTCCCCGTTATGGTCTATCCCAATCAGTCCGAGAATGTTTCAAGGGGTATCCTGATGAAGATAGAGATACTTGTTGCGGACAGGACAGGCGCGGGCTCGCTTATCGGCAGCAAAGTGAATGATCTTAATGATACTGCGGCTTGTCTGCATCTGTTTATGAAACACGGCGTCGGCGCCGCCCTTGTGGTCGCCGCGGGAAGCGGCGTCGCAGGCATGATGCAGGGCGGTGAGCCGTTCTATGCGCCTGCTCCAAGGGTGTCGGGAGGACAGGTATGGGAAAATTCAGTTCTCCTCTCATATCTTGCCAGACTGCTCAGTGGGGGGGTGCGCATGCGGGATGCCTGCTTTATCGCCTCCGCTGCCGCGGCTGGAAAATCAGTTATGAGTTTTGAGTTATAATGTTTCTCTGTGTTTTTTCTATGTTCTCTGCGTCTCTGTGTTAATAAATATTCTTGCAATACGGGGGATTTAACATGAATGAATCCTGGATGATAAGAGAGATACGAAAGCAGCCGGAAACACTGGAAAGACTGATCAGCTGCGAGGGTGATAATATAAAGGGCGTGGCAAGGACAATAAAAAAATATGGTCCGAGATTCATCGTCCTCGCTGCACGCGGCAGTTCGGATAATGCCGCCACATACGGCAAGTATCTCTTTGAATGGCGCAATGGAATACCATCAATGCTGGCGGCGCCCTCCGTCTTCACAATCTACAGGGGCAGGCTGGAGTTGAAGGACGGTGTTGTGATCGGCATATCGCAATCAGGCGAGGCGACCGATATTGTGGAGACACTCGCGCGTGCCCGTAAGAACGCTGGTCTCGTTGTCGCTGTTACAAACACACCGAATTCCGCTATCACTCGCGTCGCCGACGCCACAATTCTCCTTCACGCCGGCAGGGAGCGTGCGCTCGCAGCAACGAAGACCTACACCAGTCAACTCCTCGCTCTGATGATGCTTTCAGCCGCTCTGCGCGAGGAAAAAGAGTTCACGCAGAATCTTTACAGAATTCCTCAGCAGATTAACCGCATTCTTTCACTTGAAAATGAAATACGGCAGTTGTCGGAACGCTACCGCTATATGGAGCATTGTGTCATCATCGGTCGCGGCTTCAATTATGCGACCGTCAGAGAGGCTGCCCTGAAGTTGATGGAAACCTGCTATGTCGTGGCGCAGCCGTTTTCAACGGCGGATTTCCTGCACGGACCGATTGCGATGATGGGCGAAGGCTTCCCGGTGTTTATGTGCGCGCCGCGGGGGAAGATGATTGAGCCGATGCAAAAGATGGCGCTGGATCTGCGCAAACGGCAGGTGGAAACGGTTGTCGTCTCGTCTAATCCTAAGATGCTTTCCACAGGTTCGCGCACCGTAAAAATGCCTTCCTCACACCCTGAAATAATCAGCCCCTTATATTACATTATTCCATTCCAGTTTTTCGCCAATTATTGTGCTGTTGCAAAGGGCATCAATCCAGACAACCCGCGATATTTGCAGAAAATTACGCGAACCTTTTAAATCCGGCGGAGAAATTATTTAGGAGAAAAAGATGAAAACAATCGTTCTAAAAAATGCAAAACTGATAACTAATATACAAACTGCGGAGCCTGCGACCATCGTTCTCCAGAACGGGAAAATTAAGTCTGTGATCCATGACAAAGAACAAGTCCCGGGCGATGTCATTTATGATCTAAACGGCATGATAGTAACACCGGGACTTTGCGACATCCACACGCACGGCGCCGGCGGTTTCTGGGGCTTCTCGTTTAATAGTGAAGATGTAATCAACATGGCGCGAACGCTCGCACGCTTCGGCGTTACCTCGTTTCTGCCTACGACAGTCTCTATGCCGCGCGATGCGACGCGAAAGATGGTGTCTTCTATCCGACAGGCGATGAGCAGGCAGCCCGGTGCTGCGGTCTTTGACGATTCCGCCGTCCGCAGCCCCGGAGAAGGCGCCCGCATCCTCGGCATAAATGTTGAAGGACCCTTCCTGAGCCGCGAGAAGCCGGGCGCACATAACCCTATGAATCTCAGGGATGTTGACTTAAATGAAACTGAAGAACTTATTACAGCAGGCGAAGGCTTCATTAAAATCTGGACGCTTGCACCTGAGATACCGCAGGGGCTTGAAGCGATTGAGATGCTCTCATCGCGCGGGATAGTTGTGTCACTGGGACACACGAACTGCACTTATGATGTTGCAAAAGAAGCGGTGCTCAGAGGCGCGAGACTCTTTACACACCT
>JBFMBQ010000286.1:0-3750 GCA_040755115.1 bacterium | reverse complement strand
AAGAATAACAGGCGCGCAATCTATAATATTCATTCTTTCAATCCTGCCGCGTTTCTTCAAAGACATATCCTTCATAATGAAAATACCCTGACGATCATGATTCGCATCATCGGGGCCTGTATCATTTTCCCGTGTTAATATTTTCCCGTGCCCGATTGTGCCGACCGACCGCCAGAAGAGATCACCAAACAAAACGATAAGATCGGGCGCAATACCGTTTACTGTGCGGTAAATATCTTCGGGGCGATAGACGGATGTTCCATGAAATTTTTCATTGTCATCTGACAGCGCTTCCAACTTTCCCGCAATCTCCCCTCTTGTCTTTTCGTAATCAGCCCTTTCTATAAATCCCCGGGGTTCACGCCCCCTGATGTTCAGAAATATCCGCCCATAATAGCCTCCTTCACCCCACGCGACTGTCCTTTCCCAGTCAACCGCCGTATTTTGTAATTTCACGATCCCATCGGGCTTAGAGTTCAGTTTTAAGTAGCCTTCTCTTATCAACCACTCGTTGATGCAGAAGCCGCCCTCCATCCTCTTCGCCCCATGATCGGATACCACCATCACTGCCGTTTCATCTCCCGCATCAACACACAACTCGGCGATCTTCTCGTCAAGAAAACTATAATAATCACGGAGGGAATCCTTGTATGGAGTTTCAGGATGAAATTTCGGATGGCATGGATCAGAAAATTTCCACAATGCGTGGTGGAGGCGGTCTGGTCCCATCTCTACGGTCATAAAAAAATCCCATTCTTTTTCATTAATAAGATGCCTTGCGAGTTGAAACCGCTTTTCCGTCATCTCATACACCTGCCGAATGATACTGTTTTTGTCCTCTGCGCGGAAGCCGTTGACATCAAGAATATAGTTTCCGACAACCTGTTTTATTTCTTCTTTCAGTTCAGTTGGATAGGTGTAATCAGAGTTAGTATCAGGTGCTAAAAAACAAGAGACAAGCAGCCCGTTCACCCGCTTTGGCGGATAGGTCTGCGGAACACCGATGAGAATAACTTTTTTTCCGGCAGCAGAAAGCATATCCCATACAGTCGGCTCTTTAATTGAAACGGAGGTCGCAATCTCAAGATTGTTGTATGAGTAATCTTTGCGGTTTCTGAAACCATAGACACCCAGTGTGCCGGGGTCTTTCCCTGTCATCATGCACATCCATGCAGGAGAAGTGATTGGCGGGATGCAACTTTCAAGTTCACAATATGCGCCTTCTTCCATAATCCTGCTGAGGAAAGGCATATCCGAACGGAAATTATCAAAGACGAGCACAGGCGGCGCAGCATCCAGTCCTATCACCATCAGTTTCTTTGTCATACAACACCATATTTTATAAACATTTGGTGTGCTTAGTGATTATTTTTATGAAAAATTAAGATATAATTTCTTAGCATTATGAGCGGACTATTTTTAGTGTTTGAAGGCATAGATGGTTCTGGCAAAGGCGTTCAGTGCGGGCGACTCTATCAGTTCCTGATTTCTCACGGTTATGAGACAATAAAAACAAGAGAACCCACAGACAGCCAGTGGGGCAGGAAAATCGCAGAAATCGCCGCTGGGGGCAGGGAAAACATCAGTCCCCAAGAAGAACTTGAATTCTTCTTAAAAGACCGCGAACATCATATCCACAATGTCATCCAGCCGTCGCTCAACGAGGGGAAGATCGTGGTATGCGATCGCTACTACTTCTCCACAATCGCCTATCAGGGCGCACTCGGCATTGATACCGATTACATCCGGCGCCTGAATGAAGAGCAATACCGTTTCCCACAGCCAACTCGTGTTTTCTACCTTGATGTCCCGCCGCATATCGCACTTGCGCGAATCGCGGCAGACCGCCCGAACGGGGCAAACATAGGCTACGAACAACTTGATTATCTGCAAAAAGTAAAGGCAATTTTTGATTCACTGGACTACCCGTTTTTCGTCCGCATTGACGGCACACAGACTCCAGATGAAACAGCAGAAATAATTATTGCCGAAGTTGAATCCTTATTGCATAAAAATTGATCTATTCTATAAATCAATCTCTTCTCCCATTTCATTCCCTTTCACCCTTTTCGCCCCTTATATGTGCAATCTGTGGATTATATTTTATCGCAAAAGGCGATTAATTTAATTATTGACAATCATCGCGATGAATAATATTATGTTTAAGATTACTGAGAAATATTAAAGTATTTAAGTCTATCTTCTTAAATACGAATTCTATGAGGGAGAGGGGATTATGAAGATATTCACCTGCATACAAAATTTTGTCCGAATCGCTCCTGTTATCACCGTAATTACTCTTATGTTTTCATTTGCCGCTGAAGCAAGCCAATACAAGATAAACCTCGTTACGGATGACGGGATAATTCTAATCTATGAAGGCGAAAGCACAGGACTGAAAAAAGGCGACATCCTGACCATTCAATCGGGGGACTCTCTTGCGCCCATCGGAAAGGCAAAGGTTGAACAGGTAATGCCGCAGATCACAAAAGGGAAAATTATTGAGAGCGAGAGGGAAATACAGGAAGGCGATGTTGCATCACTTGAAACGGAGAAAACCGAAGCCCTTGAAAAGGAAGAAGAAAAGCCCGAGAAAAAGAAAACAACCAAAATAAAAGAAGAAAAACCGGCAAAGGAAACAAAGCCCAAAAAGAAAATAGAAGAAAAAATAGAGACCGGTAAATCTAAAAAGAAAGAAAAACCAGAACCTACATCAACAAAAGAAAAACAGAAAAATCCGCTTTTATTAAGAGTCGGTTACTTTAACTGCGGAGACGATTGCTCAGGCGATGTTGATTTAGACCCTGGTGTGGCTTATGGGCTGGAATATCAGATACCCGTGAAAGATGAAATGAGAACAATCGGATTTTTATATACAACAATGGATATGGATGATGGCACTGGTTTTGAAGATGTTAAATATTATCAGGTAAATTTTAACAATATATGGAGTTCAAGCCGTAAGGATACGCGGGTTGAAGGCAACACATTGATCGGGCTTTATTATGGTTTAGGTGTAGGATACGGAGTGATAGACATAGGGGCGATTGAGGGCGAAAATGAAACATCAATGGATGTCAACGCATTGGCTGGTTATCGTTCATTGAATGGACTGGACATCGGCGCCTTATACATAATTGATGAGAAGGCTTATATGTTTAGTTTAGGATATTCGTTTTAATGATAATTCGTAAATCACTGAATTAACGCCTGATATTACCTGAAATAAGTTATTTATCTTGAAATAAACTCATTTTATTTGAATTATTATCCGTTATCTTGTTTTTTATTCCCTTTTTATCAAACAATTGCATGTTGTCGATCTTTGTGGTATAATTTTGGCTTAATATTTATTATTAATTTCTTTATGGGAAAAACGAGATACATAATAGGAAAATCAGATGATGAACTTCAGAGACTGGAATTTGAGACGGCTCTGGAGACACCGCTTTCTTTGAGGATTAATAACTGTTTTATAAAAACATACAAACCTGTTATGGATGACGCACCATATCGTATCTTTAACTCAACAGCGGAATATAGAAAATGGTGCAGGGAAAACCTCCCTAAATGGCTTGGGTATGGTGAATAATAGTTTCTCATATAGCAATGCGGAAAAACTCGCTGCTATCTTTTCTAAATACTCAATTGAGTATCTAATAATTGGAAAATCCGGCGCTGTGCTTTATGGTTTCTCCGATACGACTCAGGATATAGATATATTCCCGAAAAAAGATGAAAAAAACGGGC
>JBFMBQ010000285.1:0-19080 GCA_040755115.1 bacterium | reverse complement strand
ATTACGCCCGTATTATAGGCTGTTTCATTCAGTCCTGCATAAATGATGTTGTCATCAGCGGTGTCAGATTCACTTGCAGGGTTCAGAAGCGAGCCGGAAAAAACAAGTCCGCCTGTTATGCTCCAGCCGGTGCTTGTGAAGGTGCTGTCGTCAACATTCTCGCTGAAGGTAACCTTGATGGCGTCAAGCCTGCCGTCTTTATCGTCGTCCATTGTAGAGATAGAAGAGATGGATGGCGCTGTTGTGTCGGCGATGCCGGTAATGGTCGGGTTTGTTACTCCATTGGCAATAGCATCGTTGCCGGCGGTGTCCTCAATTGAGTTTGGGTTGGTGAGTGCCCCGCCGGAGCGATCAAAGGTGGCTGCGCCTGTCCAGTTATTGGTGTTTGTTGGACTGGACAGCGTTGCGGTCATTGTGTTGCCTGCGCCATCCGCATAAGTTACAGAGGCGCCGCCATGCCATGAACCTCCTGTTACTGCAAAGTCAGCCGCCGTTACATTTCCTCCCGTAACAATCACATTCTCACTGAGGGTGATCGTAAATATCGTCCCGCTTATCAGATTACCGCCGGCTATCTGATTATTTGAGGATACGGACATAACGACTGGCACAGCGTTATCGTATGTTGCTGTTGAGGCTTTATTCGGTGTTTCATTGCCAATGCTATCTCTTATGTTATCTCCGCCAGCCATAGTGTATGTGTAGGTGGCGGCTCCTGTCGTGCCGCTGTTATCTGCGAGCGTCAGCGTTACAGTATTCGCACCGATACTCACATCTGCATCTATAAGACCACTTAAAAGATTCGTAGAACCATCTTTATCCAACAGTGTCCAGTCGCCTATCTGCCCCGTCCCGACTATCGCTTCGCTGAAACCAAATGTAACTGTGTTTAAATACCCATCGGCATCACTGTCCGATGTAGTCGTGTTTGTTATAGCGGGCGGCGCGCCATCGGTCTCTACAACATCGCCGCTTGCGAGTGCTCCCATTGCTATTGGTGTTGGTGCTTTATCTGTAAGCAGACCGGCTGCGGCTGTGTAGTCTCCCACAGTCGCTGTGTTGTTTGCCGCTTCAACAATTCCCACATAGATAATGTTGTCGTTTGCCGTGTTCACTTCAGATACGGGATTTGCTAATGTTCCTGAAAGTGTAAATGTAGAATCCGTGTCTTTTGTATTATTAAAAGAAGAATCAGTTACGCTTTCGGACAGCGTTATTTTATACATGTCAACCTGTCCGTCCCTGTCGTCGTCCATCGTTGCTATGAACCAAACCGTAGGGGAGGCGGTATCAGTCGCCGCCGTGGGACCGTCGCTTAACATCAGGTTATTTGACAAATCTTTCAATGTGCCTGCGGTATATGTCAGGGTTGGTGTTGCCCCGGTGTTCAAAATATCATCAGCAAAGGTTATATAAATATCTGCATCATCAACGGTATCTCCGTTCGTTGTAGAACTGAACGCCTCACCTGTAACGGTCTGAACATCAAAATTGGCAGCAGTAACTGAGGAGTCCATGATGAGTTCATCAAAAGTGATATGAAGAGCGTCAATGTATCCATTGCTGTTAAGATCAAAGGTGTCCCGAGAAATGATACTCGGTGGAGTGTTGTCGCCTACCAGAGTGGGCGTATCGTTCGTGTTGTTCAACTGGTCGCCTGCGAGGTCATCAATAACGCCTGCGGCGCTCATCTCCAGTGTTATATTATTGGTCAGATTGGCTCCAGTAAAAGTAAGTTGAACTGTGTCCGCATCAATAATAGTTCTGGCACTTGGAGTTCTTGGAGTTCCATTGTCATTAGCAGAAAAATCGCCGGCTGCTACGGTAGTTGTATCAAACGGCTCGGTGAAGGTAGCCGTTATTTGCTTAGGTGCAGTTTTGTCAGCAATAAAAAAATCCGGCGGTGCGGTATCGCCTGATAAATCCATTGTCGGCGCGCCGGTATTGGTTGTAAGGTTCTGATTTATTGCGTCTTTTACTTTTGACTCGTTGCCTGAGAAATTGAATACATCTGTGGCGAGGAACTTTGTTGCGTCCGTGTTTGAGAAAGCGAGGGTGAAAGTCATGGTGGCGCTGTTTGAAGCCTGAACCACCGTGGGCGCGGTTGTGCCGAATTTGTTTCTTGTCCCTACAGGATTTATATCGGTTCGTGTAACGCCAGTGCTTGTTACATTTTCGCTGAAGGTAACTGTTACAACGCCGTTGCCGTCGCCAATAGCGACATTTGTTATTACCGGGGGCGCTTTGTCGGTCGTGGCTACGGCAGCGCCATCGTTCGGCAGTGGATTGCTGACAGGGTCAGTCAGTGTGCCTGCGGTATATTGCAGAGTGGGCAGTGCGCCCGTGTTCCATACGCCGCCGGGTGTGAAGGATATATAGATAATGTTATCGTTTGCTGTGCCTGTTGCATATATCGCTTCGCCTGTTACTGTCTGCACATCAAAATCACTTGCCGTTACGGATGAATCCAGAATGTTTTCACTGAAGGTGATTTTTACTGCATCAAGGAAACCGTCTTTATTAATGTCCGCAGTTTCCCTCAAGGTAATGGAGGGTGCCTGTGCATCACATGTGCGGTTAACGGCTGTGCCGGTGCCTGTGTAAGCAGTGGCATCTGTTGCCCGCATATTTAAGGTTAAGACTTGTCCATCAGTGCAGGTTATTCCAGTTTGAGAGCATGTACCCGCCGCCCATGTGCCCGCCGCCCATTCCGTGTCGCATGTACCGTCTGTGCTCTTGCAGTATTGACATGATGCAACTCCTGAGCCGGTTCCATCGTTGAAGGTTGCGCTCAGGTCAAATGTACCGTCAACTTTTGTGCCTGAATCTGTGTTTGCCGGCGTTATTGCGCCGGCGGTTGGTGCGGCGGTGTCGCAGGTGCGTGTAACTGCCGTTCCAGTGCCGATGTTACTGGCTGCATCTGTTGCCCTCATATTTAATGTTAAGGATTGTCCATTGATACAGGTTATTCCATTCTGGGAACATGTCCCCGCCGCCCAGGTTCCTGCCGCCCATTCTGTATCGCATGTGCCGTCTGTGCTCTTGCAGTATTGACAGGAGGTTACACCAGAGCCGGCGCCGTCGTTGAAGGTTGCGCTTAAATCAAATGTGCCGTCAACATGTGTTCCGGAGTCAATATTCGCAGGTGTAACCGCTCCTGCGGCAGGACCTGCTGCATCGCATGTTCGTGTAACTGCCGTTCCAGTGCCGGTGTTGCCGGTTCCATCTGTTGCGCGCATATTAAGCGTGAGGCTTTGTCCATCAGTGCAGGTTATTCCATTCTGTGAGCATGTCCCCGCCGCCCAGGTGCCTGCCGCCCATTCCGTGTCGCATGTGCCGTCTGTGCTCTTGCAGTATTGACAGGAGGATACTCCAGAGCCGGCGCCGTCATTGAAGGTCGCGCTTAAATCAAAAGTGCCGTCAACAAAAGTGCCGGTATCTGTGTTTGCAGGTGTAACCGCCCCGGCGGTCGGCGCAACGGTGTCGCAGGTTCGTGTTACTTCGGAGCCGGTGCCGGTATAACCAGTTCCATCTGTGGCTCGCATATTTAATTTAAGAGTCTGTCCATCGGAACAGGTCAATCCGTTTTGCGAGCATGTCCCCGCTGCCCAGGTGCCCGCAGCCCATTCCGTATCGCAGGAGCCGTCTGTGCTCTTGCAATATTCACAAGAGGTTACTCCAGAACCTGTGCCGTCATTGAAGGTTGCGCTTAAATCAAATGTGCCGTCAACAAAGGTGCCGGTATCTGTGTTTGCAGGCGTAACCGCCCCAGCGGTCGGTGCGGCGGCGTCGCAGGTTCGTGTAACTGCCGTTCCGGTGCCGGTGTAGCCCGCCGCATCAGTTGCCCGCATATTCAAGGTTAGGCTGTCTCCATTTGAACAGGTTATACCATTTTGTGAGCATGTCCCCGCTGCCCAGGTGCCTGCTGCCCATTCCGTGTCGCAAGTGCCGTCTGTGCTCTTGCAATATTCACAAGAGGTTACTCCAGAACCTGTGCCATCATTGAAGGTTGCGCTTAAATCAAATGTATCATCAACAAAGGTGCCGGTATCTGTGTTTGCAGGCGTAACCGCCCCAGCGGTCGGTGCGGCGGTGTCGCAGGTTCGTGTAACTGCCGTTCCAGTGCCGGTGTTACCGGCTGCATCTGTTGCGCGCATATTCAGCGTGAGGCTTTGTCCATCCGTGCAGGTTATTCCATTCTGAGAACATGTTCCCGCCGCCCAGGTGCCTGATGCCCATTCAGTATCGCATGTGCCGTCTGTGCTCTTGCAATATTCACAGTATGTTACTCCAGAACCTGTACCGTCATTGAAGGTTGCGCTTAAATCAAATGTGCCATCAACATAAGTGCCGGTATCTGTGTTTGCAGGTGTTACCGCACCAGCGGTGGGTGCCGTCCAGTCAATTGAGAATGGTCGTTGAACGACGGCAAAAACAAACGCGGTGTCGGTGGCGCGGACCGATACGCGACAGGTGTTTGTGCCTTGATCCCGGCAGTTTAGCCCGCCGCCAACCGTTATTGTAGATGTTGCGCTGCTGCATGCCCGGAGTGTCCAGTCCGGTATCGTTGTCGTTGCCCAGGAGAAACCATCATAACTCTCAACCATATAGTCACAATTTATAGGGTTAGCGCCTTGCACATCGGTTATATCAATATTGAAATCCTGTTTCTGCCACGAGGATGCCGCAGGGTTATTGAATATAACTGTTATGTCAACTACATCAGTAACAGTGAAAGTAACCGGCGGTCCTGTTACATAAGCATTAGGAGAGGTTATGTCACCTGGTGCGGTAATCTCAAATTGAATATTTTTACCATTCGCGCTTCCTGCGACATCAACATCAACATAAAGATATATAGTTATTGTTGACCACAGGTCCAGGTTATCAAATGTTACTTTTTGAGTGGAAAAGGTTTTTGGACCGCTTATCTGCTGCTCGTTGCCATTCCAGGTTCCGTCATTATCCCACCATAGTCTTGCATCGGTCAGTTCAGTGTCCGCATCAACCGTTCCCAATTCCGAAACGACAATCTGTGTAACCTTACCATATTTTGTTCCGGGTGTGGATAAAGTAAAAGCGCCGAAGCGGTTGTCTGCGGTGCCATTTGTAACAGTAACAGGTTGCGTTCCTGCCTTGCTTACTGTGATAGTGGGCGGCGCGTGATAATCAAAATCAAAACCCAAATATACGGCACTCCCGCCAGTTGTCTCAATTGCATTTCCACCATTCGCCTGATTCCATGCCCCGCCATCCCATCTCTCAATCCCCAGACGGGAGGTCTCGTTCATAACCAGCATCATAATCTCGTCAGATCCCGCCTTCGGGACCAGACGAAAAATTCTCGGGTCGCCAACATCCCCGCTGTCAGGATCAAGCGTGTTTAACTCACCGCCCCAGCCCGAACCGCTCGTCCATACTTGATACCTTGGCGTATCAGCGTTCTCGCTGTAAACAGCGACCGCCTGACAGGATGATTGCTCAAAAGCAATGTCAATGACCTCTGCTGTCATGGCATCAACCGCTGCTGTTAATTCATATTCAGCCGCACCACCTGATACCCAGGAAGAGCCATCCCATATATGAGCATCCGCATCCCCAGCACTGTCAACATTTACAACGCCGATGTAATTCTGACCCGTGCAGGAAGCGATGCGGACAGCCAAAACAACTCCGTCAGCATCATTTGGCAGAGTTGCCGCTTGCTGCCAGGTGCCGCCCGTATAACGCCAGAATTCAAGGTTTGTGGCAGCCGGAACAGTGTCGCCATAAACAATAACCGGTATGCCAGAACTGCGCTCCCAGTCAACATCAAATTTCGCAAGACCGCCTGCCAGGGCTACAGAATTATCCGTTCCTAACGAACTGCCGTTGCCGAACGAATTTGCGCCCCCGTCCCATATTGCTGCCATCGTGCGCGGCGTTGAGTTCACCATACCAATTACAATATTGTCAGACCCCGTCAGGGACTCCATCTTGATCCATACCACCGCCACACCAGCAAGCGGGACATCGAATGTCCCTTCAGACTGCCAGGAACCATTCCATCTGCTGTAGGAAATCTGCCCTGTCGTTCCATCATAATAAGCAACAATCAGGTCTCCCGAATTCTGCTCATAAGCCATATCAAAGCCACGGTAAATAGAATTCCCCGCACCAATCGCCGTCGTTACCTCAAGATTGTTTCCCCATGTTACCCCATCCCAAATCTGGACATTCACATGCCCCTGGTCATCAAGCACTCCCATTGCCATCTCATTGCGCGTAGGGGATTCCCTGACAACAACATATTGAATCGTTTGAGTAACTGTGGTTGTATCTGTCTGCTCTGCCTCAAAGGCAAGCGTGGAGTTGTTCCATAATGCGTAACGCGGCGTCTGGACAGCGGCTTCTCTGTAGCCTGCAAGTCCCTCTCTCGGTGCTGCCCAGACCGGGGAGTGAAATAAAAAGGCACAAAAAATAAGATTGATGAATAAAAATAAACTTGTTGAATAAACGAATAAATATTTGTCTGATTTTTTTACAATTAGTTTTTTAGACGCTGAATACATTGAAATCGCTGATCTCGCAGATTCACCAAAGACAAACACTCTCATAAATTCCTGTCGCTTGTTTATAACTTAAAAATCCTGCATTATTTGCATTGCTTTTCATGAATAGTTAAATTATAACATAAAAAAATTATCATTGACAACAAAAAAAATAAAAATATTATATGTAATTACTATGAAAATTCACCAAAAACACATCTTGTTTTTAATCACTGTCAACACCATTATTTTATGCTGTTTATCCATTCTCCCCGCATCGGCAAAAACGGGCATGACGAATGTTGAAGTAGAGGCGGAACTATCCACTTACAACGAGGCAGGTTATAAATACCTGGAGAAAATCGGTGAAAGCATGTGGAAGGTGCTCTACGGGAAACCGAACTGGAAATTCAGTTGGGAGGTAATAGTGGCATCATCGGCGCCTGAACCAGAAAATTCGTTTATTGTCATCGGCACAACTGTTCTGTCCACAAAGTCCATCAACCTGGAACTTTTACTCTATTTGTTGAATGAAAACAGTTTTGACACGAACCCCGGCAACTATTCAATCTTCACCAAAGATGATGAGTATTTCATCCAATACGCCGTGAAAATCCCTCAGATGCTGATGAACGAGGTAGTCCTTAAAGAAGGCATCGGCTTTGTTGCAGGGTATTCCAACAGTCATGTGCGAAACCTTGAAAAATTGCTCGCTGAGCCGGCTGAGCCGAATGAAGAACCCTCCGAAGATTCTTCTCAGGAATCAAAACCGCCTCCCGAAAAAAGCGAAGATGATGTTAAGGAATAATTTTTTAAACTGCTTGAACGATTTAAACTGTTAAAACTTATACTTAATTCTAAGGCCTTCTAACAAAATGAAATATTTCAGTGTGCCACCCCCAAACTCGTTTGGGGGTGCCTGTGCACTTTGCACTCTTTGCACCAGAACCAAACTTATTGAACTGATGTAATCTTTCCCCTGCGAATAGAGATTCCGGCAGTGCAATCGCAACCGAAAAAATTGTAAACCTTCGCATCTTTTCATAATTATTGTGAAGGTCTGCATTATAATTTATACAAGTCCGATTCTTGGTGAAATAAGCGGAGAGGGCTCTCCGCCGTCGCATTTACACAGAGGTGTCTATTTTGAGGAATGGAAGGCGGTTTTTCCTTCTAAGCGAATTGTCTGCTGGCAAAAAACAAAGCAATGAAGCCGGTTTTTGGGAACGAATGTGTTTCAGGCTCTTGCGTATGATGTATGGTTTCCCAGCCAAGATATATTTATACCTACAGAAGGAATTTGATGCTTTTTTATACATCTATGTCGTTTTAGAACCGCGCAGCCAAAGGGAAAATATCCGGCTGCGCTTCGTGAACAGCCTGTAAAATGTGGCGGGCATATTCCACTGCCTGTCTTGCTTCATCGGTGGTTACCCACACGCTTCCACCATAGTCGCCCTTTAAACGAAATTTGAAAAGATCCGAGTACTCCGCCCCTAGCTCCTCTGGCCATCGTTTCGTGTGAACCAAATCCCTGTGAACAGCCTGCTCGACAGCCTGATGTTTCTTGAATTCTACTCCTTCCAGCGCAAGCAATGCACACACAGCATAGAATGCGCAGTAGTAGGCGCGGCTTGCCATGCCGTTGGTTGAGTAGGCACGCTCCGCGTCAATCAGGGTTTCAAGAGCGCGTTTCCAGAAATCCGACGCCTCCCTGTGATATGTCATACCAGAATCCCCTCCCGCCTCACGATACGGTAAAAACCGAACTCCCCGGCTTCGTAGTCAGACATATCCACGGGCAGAATGTGGAAAATGCGGTCAAGGAACTCAAGTTGGAGTGGATAAGTGGCCCGGGTGATTTCAGATGTTTCACCGCCGCGCAGTCCATCCAGGACACAGAGGATATCAAGGTCGCTGTCCTCGCGGGCGTCACCGCGCGCCGCGCTGCCATATAGCACCAGCCCGCGAAAACGCGCGCCGTAAAGTTCCTGAAGGCGCTCCTTGATGCGTTGGAGGAGTTCGGATTGGGTCATTTTAACTGACTTCTTGACTTCACTATATCATAGAATTTGCTCGGTATTCAGCAAAAACGGATTTGAACCCACACTATAAGTACACATTATTGTTGAAAGCCTGGTGTGTCCGACGGCATATCAAATGGTAATGTATCCGGATATTCATTGTGGACCGCGCGAAGAATGCGGATTGCAGCGGCAACAGCATCATCGGCTTCCTGCGGTGATACATGGCGGACATCACCATAATCACCGATGTTGCGAAGTTTGTGAAGATCCGTGTACAGGGCGCCGAGTTCCTTATCCCATCGACCTTTATGCACAAGTTCCGTATGTACAGCCGATTCTATCGCGCTGTGCCGGGTGAAAAACCGCCCCTCCATCGCAAACAGAGCGCTTGCCGCATGAAACGCGGCGTAATAAGCGCGATTGGCTGCTCCATCGGGTGCGATCTTTACGCCGACTTGCGCAAGTGCAAGAGCGTCTAAAGCGCGTTTCCAGAATTCTACGGCTTCCTTGTTTCCCAACATTATACAGGAACCCCTTCATGCAGAGCCTCGCGGTAAAGGTTGCAAGCACCGGCTTCATAACTTGAAACTTCAACAGGCACAATATTAATCGCCCGGAATTCACCTCTCTCATCAATCTGTGAAAGCGCAAGGTCATAGACCGCCCTGGTCGTGTTCTGGATTTCCCTCCATAGAGAAACCGGACCTTCCAACAAACATAGCAGATCGATATCGCTGTCCGGTCTCTCTTCGCCCCGCGCCGCGCTGCCGTAAAGCACCAGCCCGCGGAAACGGGAGCCGTACAGTTCGTGAAGGCGCTCCTTGATGCGTTGCAGTAGTTCTGTTTGTGTCATGGTTTGTCCCCTAATGAATCAATTATAGCACGAAATGGGTGAATATCGGGGTCAATTTGAAGCAAAAGATGTCAGAAAATATTGGATGTTCCCTATTTTAAATGTTTTATAATGCGGATAGCCTTATCAACAAATGAATTCATTTGACTTTTGTCCCAGTAATTAATCCCACAGTGTTCAGTTAGATGGGATTGCAAAAAATCAATGATTTCCCTCTTATTGCATTTCCTGTGCAACATAGATGAAATCGGGGCGGTGAAACATTCGTATTCGTCTTGCGGACCACCATCAAATGGGTCTACGCCTAATGGATCCCACTCATTTAGAAGTTGTGCGAGCTTTCTGTGAATTTCATTTTCCATGTCTTAACGGAGAGGGTGGGATTTGAACCCACGGTGACTGTTGCCAGCCACAACGGTTTTCGAGACCGCCGCCTTCAGCCGCTCGGCCACCTCTCCTTAATATCCTTAGTTATTTAATCATACTGAATTTCATCCCTTTATCAAGTTCCTAACCCAACACAGCCAGAACCAAAGAAAAAATTTAACCACAGATGAACACGGATAAACACGGATAAGATGAAAACAGATAGATATTGATATTTGCGCCGCAGGCGCAAATAAAGAATCAGAGTTCATCAGTGTTCATCAGTGGTTCCATAAATCTTGTCATTTTGCGTAGAAGTTCAATATTATGACACTAAACAAATGTCTACTACAGCATTTCTGTAACTTTTACTGGAAATTATCTGCGTTTCCCGCTAAAAATAGTAAAGGCTTAAAAATGAAAAAAGGCGAAAAGGAATTCACTCCGCAGGCGATCATACTCGGCATCGTCCTTGCTCTCGTGATGTGCGCCGCGAACACTTATCTCGGGCTTTATGCAGGGATGACGGTGTCGGCGTCAATACCCGCTGCGGTCATCTCAATGGGCATACTGCGCGGGCTGCTGCGGCGCGGCACAATCCTTGAAAACAATATCGTTCAGACCATCGCCTCATCGGGCGAATCGCTCGCCGCGGGCATCATCTTCACCGTTCCGGCACTGGTCATAACGGGTGTATGGGACAATTTCAAATACTGGGAAACCACCCTTATCGCAGTAACAGGGGGAGTGCTCGGCATCCTTTTCATGATCCCGATGAGAAGGGTTCTGATCGTTGAGGAAAAAGGATTGAAATACCCTGAGGGTGTTGCATGCGCGGAAGTGCTTGACGCAGGCGACACGGGCGGCGCAAAGGTCGCTTATGTTTTTATAAGTCTCGCAATCGGCGCTATTTTCAAATTTCTTGTTGCCGGGATAACGCTTATCAGAGGCGTGCTTGAATGGACATTTCAGGCAGGGAAGGGCGTCTTTTATTTCGGCTCCGATGTTTCGCCCGCGCTTTTCGGCGTCGGCTATATCGTAGGTTTCAACATCGCCTCCCTCGTTTTTATCGGCGGCTGTATCGGCTGGGTAGTGGCGATTCCTGTTTACTCAATTTTCGGCAGCGGTGCGGATGCCGCAGGCGCCGACCTGCTGAATTATGCATGGACTATGTGGTCAACGCAGGTGCGTTATATGGGAGTCGGCGCAATGGCTGTGGGCGGCATCTGGTCTATCATCAGTGTGCGCAGCGGCATCGTTCGTGGAGTTCGGGAGTTAATCGCCGGCTTCAAATTGACACGCTCCACAGAAAAAAACGAAAAAGACCTTGATATTCCGTCTTCGTTGATAATCGCATTAATTGTGCTGACGGTTGCGGCGATATTTTTCCTTTATTTGAAAATAATTGGCAGTCCGTCAATCGGGGCGTTGTCAACTGCCGCCGTGGTGATCTCTTCGTTCTTTTTCGTTGCTGTCGCGTCATACATTGTCGGCCTTGTAGGGAGTTCAAACAGCCCGGTTTCGGGGATGACAATCTGCGCCGTTCTGCTCACTGGTTTAATGCTGTCGCTTTTCGGTATAACTGGAACAAGCGGCATTCTATCAACACTGTGCGTTGCAGGTGTCGTGTGCGGAGCGATATGCTCGGCAGGCGACATTTCGCAGGACCTGAAAACAGGTTATCTCGTGGGCGCGTCGCCGCGAAAACAGCAACTCGGCGAACTGATCGGCGCAATCGTTCCCGCCTTCATCATCGCGCCGATACTTGTTGTGCTGCACACCTCTTACGGCATTGGCACGGGCGCTGCGGGTGCGCTCAAGGCGCCGCAGGCTTCGCTTTTCGCGGGTATAACGAAAGCCATCTTCGGTCAATCGCAACTTCCCTGGCTCATGGTTCTGGCGGGAATAGGTATCAGTATTGCAATAATTGTGATTGACGCAATACTTAAAAAAGCGGGTTCGGGGTTCCGCTTATATGTGATGCCCGTCGCCGTCGGGATTTATCTCCCGCTCTCGCTTTCGGTTCCTATCTTCATCGGCGGAATTATCGCTTATGTAACACGAAATTTGAACCCTGAAAGGGGAGTGCTGTGCGCGTCGGGGCTGATCGCAGGGGAAGCAATTACGGGCATACTCATCGGGACAGTAATCTACTTCAACAAAAATCTGCTGCCGATAACAGTCAATGCACCGTTATTTGTTACATTCTTTGCAGCAATCGCACTGGTTCTCGGATTGTTTATTATAAGCGGCGGGAAATTTTTTAGACGCTGAACACCCTGATCACACAGAAATTTTATTTGAATACCATGAAATCTTCCAGTTCTATATTCGCATCGCAAATCGCCAGAGGATGGTTGTTGTTCTGGAAGAGAGAAGCCAGTAATTCATCGTGGGATTTCTCTGTTTCCCGAATCTGCTGCATTATCCCATTTAATATTTCAAGTTTTTTTTCAATATAGCTCGTGTCATAATCGCCCTTCTTGAAACTCGCCTCGCGGAATATCGCCCTGTGAAGTGGCAGGGTGGTTTTAATCCCGATTATGACATATTCATTCAGCGCCCTTCTCATTCGTGAGACCGCCTCACCCCTGTTTCGTCCCCAGACCGATAATTTTGACACCAGCGAATCGTATTGCGGAGGGATCATGAAGCCCATAAAGACGCCGCTGTCAACCCTCACCCCGATTCCGCCCGGAGAGCGGTAACCTTTGATTTGTCCCGGGCACGGCGAGAAGTTGTTGAACGGGTCCTCGGCGTTAATCCTGCACTCAATAGCAGCGCCTCTCGGAGATACTCCCTTTTTCATTTTTATTCTCTCGCCGCTCGCAATTCTTATCTGCCCTTTTATGAGGTCTATCCCGGTAGTCAGTTCGGTTACTGGATGTTCCACCTGAATCCTCGCATTTATTTCAATGAAATAAAACTGCCCGTTCTCATAGAGGAATTCCACAGTGCCCGCATTTTCGTAATCAACAGCCGCAGCGGCTTTCCTGGCAAGTTCAGCGATTTTGTTTCTTGATTCCTTATTGAGCGCAGGAGACGGGGATTCCTCTAATATTTTCTGGTGGTTTCTTTGTATTGAACAATCCCTCTCACCAAGATCAACGATGCCGCCATAGTTGTCAGCGAGTATCTGCACTTCAATATGGCGTGGATTCCGCAGACATTTTTCTATGTAAAACGCATTGTTTCCGAATGCAGACCGCCCGATGTTTTGAGCAAAGCGGACGGCGTCATCAACCTCTGTCTCGGAATAAATAACTTTCATCCCCTTGCCTCCGCCGCCGAACGATGGTTTGACGATCAGCGGAAAATCCGCCTGCGAAACGAAAGTTCTGATCCGGTCAAAATCAACCTCGCCCTCAATTGCAATTGAAGGCAAGACAGGTATGCCCACGGTTTCCATGATTTTTTTAACATGCGCCTTATCGCTTACCTTTTTCATCGTCGCGCTTGATGGTCCGATGAATTTAAGCCCCTCGCTTTCGCACGCGCTGACGAAATCAGAGTTTTCCGATAAAAAACCGTATCCCGGATGTATGGCATCGCAGCCTGTTTCTTTCGCGATTTCAATCACTCTCGGTATGTTCAGGTAGGTATCGGCAGCGCCTGTTCCTTTAAGGTGGACTGCTTCATCAGCAAGACGATAAAAGATGGATTTTTTATCGTCATCTGAATATATGGCTAATGATTTTATGCCCGATTCATAGCAGGCGCGGATTATCCTTACCGCAATCTCGCCTCTGTTTGCAATCAGTATCTTCTTGAATAACATTCCCGTTTCAATTCCTTTTATAAAAAGTTAAAACCGAACGAACTTGCTGATTCGCTCGGCTTTCATTTCCGATTTCCGCCCTCAATAAGTGAGTTCGGTCAGACCCATCAAGCCCTTCACAGACATAAAAAACCGCCTAATGTTATACAACCATCGGCGGCTTATAATTCAACAGACAGAACAACTTCCGCCCCTTGAACATCTGCCACTACAACATCTAATTTTAGTGATAATTTAACTGTGTGTCAAGATTTAACCGAATACTATGATAGAGTCCAGTGCAAAAAGTCCATTCGGCGCGATGTGGAAATCGCACCCTGCATCTTATGGTAATGAAAAAGCAAGTTTTTTTGTGGTTTTTTTGTAGGGCGGCATATCCGTATGCCGCCGTTTAAAGAAATGATTTTAACTTTTTGCACTGGAATCATGATATATCAGAGTCAAAATTAATCCTTCAGAGAAACTTTTACTCGCTCAAGGGATTTGCATCAAGTGTGAAAATTATTATTCTTTCCCCGGTTACGGTGCTTATGTCTGTATGAAGGCTTTTCACTTTGCAGCCTGTGATCTGGTGTATGACTTCCTCTAAAAGAGGCCGCCCCTTCTCAAGCAATTCTATGCGGACTTGTTTTATCAGTTCTCTCCCTTTTTCTTCTCTTCCCGCATTGGCAAGTTGTAGTTCCGCCTGTGTGAGAACCTTTTTGAGTCGGACGATTATCATTTCTTCAATTATGTAAGTCTTCGTTTCAAGCGGACCTCGCCCCATGAATTCTTTCTCAAACTTTGTAACAGCAACGCTGATCTCGTCCTCAAGTTGTCCCTTGGATTTCATCTTTTTTCAGCCTGGCTTAAATTAATCTTCAACAACATAGTTAAAACACAATCCGCAGCGATTTTATTTCGTAGTGCCCTAACGGAACTTCAAGTGCGCCAGACGGGATCGCCAACTCTTTCAGGTCGCGTTCCACAAGATTTGTCTCCACAACCTTCTTCGGTTTTGCGGGCAGTCCGATGGTCTGCACGCCATCAATGCCATCTGTCTCTACCAGCCTCAAGATGAAGCCGTCGCCGTTCTCCGCCCTCTTGATCGTGCTGATCACTGCCTCTTGACCAGCTGAAAAGAAGCCATAACTCTTGCCCAGTTTCCCCTCATGTTTGGTGGTTTTAAGAACTATAACCGGGTCGTTGTATTCCGCTGCGCGCCGCGGCACATCGGCAGAATCCCAATTCATTCCATGCGGATATAATGCGTAAGGTATAGAATGTTTACCGCGGTCTGCCAGCGGGTCGGGACTGGTCGGCGCCCGCAGCATCGTCATTCGCAAAACATTATTTTTGACATCATAACCGTATTTGCTGAAACTCAGCAGCGAGACGCCGTAATCCTTTTTATTGCCTGTGTAATCAACCCAGCGGTGTCCGCTCATCTCCCACTTCGCACGCTCCGCCGCAGTCTTGGGTTTGGTGGCTCTTTGTATCGTTGCATAAGGAATCTCAAAAGTGGCATAATCGGCATCAAGGTTCAAATTGAAAGCGGATTTCAGAAAAACATTGACCTCATTCCACTGCGCATCAAGTCTGCCGTAAACAATCCCCATCCCATCCACGAGTGAATAATACTGCTTAAAGACGCTTCTCTTGTTGAATTTGCGCTTTGACATAATTGTTACACGCACTGGACCGCTTTCAACAATAGACACTTCCTCCGCATCGGGCATCTCCATGCGACTCCCCTCCGGCGGTATCTGACCGCTGCCGTCAGGCGCAAATCTCATATCCCACGCATCCGAATCAGGTCGCTCGGTGTATGCCTGCAACTGGAATGCCGCCTTGCCCGCCCCCACTATTTCCCGGTTGAGCGATTTATCAAAAATGCTCACTACCCAGCCTGTTTTCGGGTCAACCTTAACTCTGAGACGCTCGTTCTCAAGCGTATTATCTACGACCTTCAACATCCCGCCCGCTGCCGTTGATTTCCTGCCCTCCACCAGCCTGTAAACAGCAAACCCCATCGGCGGTATCTCACGAGCGGCAAACAGCGCCGCCTTCGCATCATCGCCTTTGTCTATTATCTGCACGGCTATTTCCTTCCCCTCATCGTTAAAGACCGATGCCTCTGCAACACCTGCGCTGAGTTTTACCTCTATCACATCATCCCGTGTCCAGGACAAACCGTTGAACAGCACCAGCGGTGTCCCCTCGCCGGTTGTATCCGCCTGCGCCGCAATCGCCTCAAGCGCAGCGTCGATCGCCTCCTCTGTCTGTTTTGCCACCCATCCGTGATCCTCATCGGCATCCTTATACACAGGCGTAATAGATGAGCCGGGAAGTATATCGTGAAACTGGTTGAACAGGAGAATCTTCCACGCCTCTTCAATTTTTTCAAAAGGATATTTCACACCCGCAATGAAGGAAGCGATAGAAGAAAACCGCTCGGCATTCATCAGGCGGTGCTCGTTGCGACGGTTGTTGTTCTTGGTGTTTGACTGCGTGGTGTAGGTGCCGCGGTGGTATTCAAGATAGAGTTCATCTTTCCATGTCGGGAAGTGCAGGGTCTTATCCGCTTCAAACATCCGATCAAATATTTCCTCTACGGTGATGAATTCAATTTCTGGATACAACGGATTATCTTTAAGTGCGAATGCGCGTTCAACATAGTCGCGCGGTATGCCGCCGCCGTGATCGCCGACACCGAAGATCACCAGATTGCTGTCAACGCCGTGTTTCTGCTTGATGTTCACCAGTTGGCTCGCCATCGTGCCGCCCTGGACTGATTCGCCGTAGCCGCCCTGCGGGAAATAGACGAGGACGCGCGAGCCGTCGGGCGATTCCCACCAGTAGAGGTTATGCGGAAATCTCGTGGTGTCGTTCCAACTTATTTTTTGGGTTACGAACCCGCGCATATCACTTTTGGCGAGAATCTGCGGCAGGTTCCAGTTGTAGCCGAAGGAGTCGGGCGTCCAGCCGATCGTGCTCACTTTGCCGAATTTTTCTTTAGAATATTTGCGCCCATACATGAACTGGCGCACGAAACTCTCGCCGCTCGGCAGGTTGCCATCCGGCTCAACCCACTCGGCGCCGACAGGTTCCCATCTGCCTTCGGCAATCTTTTCTTTGATGCGTTTGAAAAGATCAGGATAATCCGTCTCCATCCACCGGTAGCAGTGCATCTGGTTCGCCGCATAGATGAAGTCCGGAAAATCTTCCATCAGTTTGAGTATCTGTTCGCTTGTGCCTTTCCATACTATATGCTCGCCCTCCTTCTTGTCCCATAGCCATGCAGGGTCAATATGCGAGTAGCCAACGAGCAACATGCTGTATTTTCTGACGATTGAAGTTACGGGAGAAAGAATTTGTATGCACTTTTCAAGCGAGGCGAAGAAATCGTCTATCCGCCCGCTTTCCAGCGCATCAAAGTCAATCGCATCGGCGGCGCTGTCAAGCGTGTCTTTCCATTTCGCCGCACTTTCCCCTGACAACTCAAGCAGCATTTCCAGCGAACCGATTGATTCGCTTATCCCGAAAATTCTCCTTTCAACATCCTTCAATACAGAGTAATCAAGACTTAAATCCCGAATTAACCCCACATCATTTTCTTTTCTGGCAGCCCTCACCACGATAAAGAATTCTTCACCGGGTTTTGCGTTTTCCGTCAGAACAACATATCCGCCAGAGCGTCGGAATTCCTGCCTCAATTCCCCGTTCACATAGATTTCACCGTGATCCTCTATATTCGCCCTGAATCCTATCTTGCTGCCTGCCACAGGTATTGTGTAGATGTTCTCCGGAACGACATATTTCGCCCGCAGCCAGAACTCAACAGGTCCCTTTGCCCACACAAGTCCTATCCCGCCCTGACGAAACTTTTTATTACTCGTGTCCGGGTTCAACACCTCTTCTTTTGAGAGGCTGTCTGTCATCCGCCATCCCCTGACGGGGTAATGCACTATCTTTTTCATCTTATTTATCGCAGCCGTCAATTTGGTGTCCAGAGCCTGCGCCTGATGACCTGTGCTCAACAATGTAACAAACAGTATCGCTGTGAAAAGCGCAAACTTTTTCATATATACCGCCCCCCTTTTTAACTGATTTAATTTGGCAAGTTAGCATTATACCTCAAAAATACGCATTGTTTTATATTATTTTTTAGATGGACTTTCAGACTGTAAACACAAGTGAGCATTTTATACAATTATGTTATAAACTTGCAAGTAGGGGCACGATTTATCGTGCCCTATTTGGGTTTGATAAATCAAACCCCTACAGAATTTGGAAAGGGGGAATGAAAGATGCAAAAACTAATCAACGGAAAGACTATAGAATTATTACAGGGGGATATAACAGACCTTGACACCGATGCGATTGTGAACGCTGCAAACACCTTGCTTCAATTGGGTGGCGGCGTTGCCGGCGCAATCCGCAGAAAAGGGGGACCGAAAATTCAGGAGGAATGTAACAAGATCGGCGGAACCTTCGTCGGCGGCGCAGTAATAACTTCAGGCGGCAATCTCAAAGCACGCCATGTTATTCACGCCGTCGGACCGCGACAGGGCGAGGGCGGCGAGGATAACAAACTGCGGAACTCAACGCTCAACAGCCTGAAGACGGCGGATGAAAATGCACTGAAATCCATCGCCTTCCCGGCGATAAGCACAGGCATCTTTGGCTTCCCCGTTGACAGATGCGCCGAAATCATGCTCACAGCAGCGATTGAATACATGAAAGGCAAAACGGGACTTGAAAAGGTGGTATTCTGTCTATACGATTCGGCGACTTACGAGACCTTCCGCAGAACACTTGAAAAAGCATCGCCGAAATCATAATCCTGTAAATCATGTTAATCTTGTCAACTAAAACAATTTCTCCAATGCCTCCGGCACGCTCATTCCTACCTGAATTCCGAGATTTTTGCCTTCATCGTTCACGGACATAATCTTGCGCTGGAGCATCCTGTCGAGCGTCCCGATAGGGTTGCCGGGCGCGCTGTCAACAAGCGCACACGGCATCTTAAAGCCCTGTGTAGTGTCAAGGTCAAAGATGCAGCAGCCGAGAAAACCCTTAGGCGCGCCAATCAGGAGAAGCGAAAAACTCTCCCATTTCAGGACAATCCCTTCCGCAATTCCCTTTGATGTCGCAATCGGTCTGGTCTCAAGATTTACAGCCATAACATTTCACCTCGCATTTTTTTCAAACACAATTATTATATTCTGAATTATTCATATTTACTATGAAAGGGTTTACCTTCATGGGAGACGGGAGATGTGAGAAGTGAGACGAAAAAAATCATCTAACATTTCACATTTTACTTCTTACCATCCGATCTTTAATGCCGTTGAAAATAATGTTTCCAAAGTAATTCCAGCCGATGTGCGTCAGCGTCGGCAGATAAAAGACTGCATTAGTATAGGCAGCGTTTGACTGGAGGCACGAGCAGCGTTCTGCTGTAAATTTTTTTCTGACCCGCCGCGCCGCAGACGAAGTCCACGCTCTATTCAGTGAATAATCACAATCGCGCAGGCTGCCCAT
>JBFMBQ010000284.1:0-4512 GCA_040755115.1 bacterium | reverse complement strand
TCTTTCATGTCGGTAATCACCAGTAAGGTCGCACTATGTATTGATTTATATTTCCGTCTGTTTCAGCGCCGGCAATAAGATTGTGAAAGTTGTTCCTTTTCCCCCCTCGCTCTCCACCTCAATTTTTCCGCCATGCTCGGAGATGATCCGGTAACTGATTGAAAGTCCGAGCCCCGTCCCCTTCCCTTTCTCTTTCGTGCTGAAAAACGGTTCAAATATCCTGCTGAGGTTCTCTTCAGGGATGCCTTCGCCTTCATCGGAGACCTTGATTCGGATAATATCTTTACCATTTTCAGATGTCGGTGCCCTTTCAAGCGAAGTGTCAATTTCAATCCTGCCGCCGTCAGGCATCGCATCACGCGCATTGCAAATGATGTTGAACAATACCTGCTGGAGTTCGTTCTCGTTCCCCGAAACATAAAGATGCAGGCTGGCTTTCTTTATAAGAATAATATTCTCATCGGCAAATTGTTTCCTGACAAGGAAACAAACATCATCAATGACTTTATTGACATCAACAGCGGTATATTCAGCCTCTGATTTTCTTGAGAATGCGAGCAGACCTTCTGTTATATTTGAAATCCTCTGCGCGTGTTTCTTTATCACGCCAATGTCCTCATTTAATTGCTGGATGTTTGCATCACTCCCGGTTTTCAAATCGTTCTGAAGACAGTCAATTCTGGATAGAATGATCCCGATTGGATTATTTACCTCGTGAGTAATGTTGGCAGCAAGGCGCCCGATTGCGGCGAGTTTTTCCGCCGTTACCATTCCGTCCTGAGCGGATTTCAGACGCGCTGTCATATCGTTGAAGGCATCAGCGAGCGTGCCAATCTCGTCGCCGGTCGCGATGTCCGCCCTTGAATCAAGTTTCCCCTTGCCTACCCTCTCGGTAAATCCGACAAGTTTTTTGAGTTTATCAAGAACCATAAATTTTATGAGGACATACAGGCATCCGATGACAAGGAAAACAGAGGCGAAGGTGGCGAAAAAAAGTGTGATGTGCCTGTTTTGTATTGACCTGTCAATATCTTTCAATGAGGTGCTGACCGAGATCGCACCGAGCACTTCTCCAACTCTGGCATTGTGGCATTTCTGACATTTTCGTTCGCATTTCAAAACAAAAATGTTGCGCAGGTTTCGTCCATCAGGTCCCCTTTCAATTATCTGCATGTTTCTCTGCTCACGGATCGCTCTTATACTTATAGGATCAGGAACATATATGTGATCATACATTACAGAACCAAACTGTTTCTCCACCGCTTCTCCATGGATGATTTTGATTTCTTTGATGCCCTTTATGCCACTAAGATTTTTATAAAAATTGTGTAGATCCCTGATATTGTTGGCAGTCATGAATATGCGCAGGGACAGAACGATCATCCTGTTAATGATCTCTGTCTTCTCCGAGGTTTGTTTGATAAGGAGCGCCTTTTCGGAAGAAAACATAAGATAACCTGCAACACTGTAAACGAGCAGCAGGAGAACGCCGATTCCTAACATTATTTTTGTTCCGAGCCTCATCTTAGTGCTCTTAGAGGATCAATCGTTTTTACTCTTTTCCACATCTAATTTAAAAACCTGAACGCGGGACATGTATGGTTCCGCCGTGAGCAGTCTGTTGGTCGTTCTGTCAATCATCATCGTGTAAGGCGAATTAAAGGCGCCGTCAAAATTGCCGAAGCCGCCTTTCTCATAAAGGAAATTCCCTCCGCTGTCATAAACCAGAATGGTATGTCTTCCGCTGTCAAGCACATAAACTCTGCCCTGCGAGTCAAGCGCCACATCGGAAGGTCTGCTTAATGTTCCCTCGCCGGCGCCGGGTGTGCCGAACCGCCTTATAAATTTGCCGTCTGCGCTGAACACAGATACCATTTTCTGTTTCATATCGGTAATGTAAATGTTCCCTTCTATATCCGTCGCAAGCCCTGCTGGCGCAAGCAGTCCGCCTTTCTCAGCGCCTTTCGTTCCGAGTTGATATTGAAATTCCCAGTCGTCGCTGAATACGAGAACACGCAGGTTCTTGATGTCCTGAACGATATATCTTCCCTCGTTATCAATCACGATTTTCGCCGGATGCGCTACGCCATCAGGTGTTACTGAAAGGTCTGTATGTTTGATGAATTTCCCGATCGGGCTGATGACCGCTATAAGTGGTGAGAAACCTGTTGTAACAAGTACATTACCGTCTCTGCCTATTGTTACATTTCCCGCTGACGGAAGATTTCCGAAGTTGCGGTAATCGGTAATGTAATCTCCATTCTTGTTGAAAACTACCAGTCGGCGGTTGCTGCTGTCGGCGATGTATATTTCTTCTGATTGCGTATCCACAGCGATGCCGCCGACCGAACCGAGCGGGTCATCTTTTGCCTTGCCGTAGTAAATGCTGAAAAGATGATTGAGGTAGCGTGACTCTGCCTGCTCCGAGCACGATATAGTGAAAGGGAGAAATACAAGAACGAGAGGCAACAGTTTCACGCAGAGGACGCAAAGGAAGCGCAAAGCGTGCAAAGAAATACGGTTTATAATGGCGTTAGAAAGTGTGGCATTCATAGCAGATTCTGTTGCGTTCCTCTTTCAGAATATAAGCGAAACTTGAGCCGTGCACATTATGGCATGTGCTGCAAGTAAGATTATGCACAATCTTGTCTGTCTTCGGGATTACCAGGTCTGTGCCGAGCGGATGTGTGTGCGTTGTCTGGGTTTTATGACATGAGGAGCATAATTCGCCCATTTCTTTGATCAATAACTTCGCATAGTTTGCGGCTTTTGGGTCGTGGCAACTAAGGCACATTCCCTTATGAACGGGCAGGTGTCTGAATTTCTGCGATGCGTCATTTTCCACCTGCGGATGGCATGTGAAACATGTGTAATCAATCTGGTCTTTGGTCATTTCCTTATATCTGGAGGCGTGCGGTGCATGGCAGCCTGCGCAGAATTTCTTTTCAACTGGATAATGAACGAGAGTTCCTTTTGCGAGGAATTTTTCGTGGTCTTTGGTGTGGCAGTTCATGCAGAGTTCATCAATTCTTGTCTTCAGTTTAAGCGGCTCAGGGTCAGATGCGGCGTTGTGGCATTTATCGCACTGGTTCCCCCTGAATGGCACATGCGTATATTGTTTGATGAGTTTTTTGTTTTTATCAGTTGAATGAGGGTCATGACAGAGCATACAGTACTTATCTTTGACGGGATAGCCCCTGTGGGATTTTATGGCTTTTTCAGCATTAAGATCATGGCACTGCTGGCATGTGGCAGCAATGTTTTCCACAACCATGTGCCTGATTGAGGTTCCGTGTGGATTGTGGCACTTTGAGCAGAGCGCACTCTTGACAGGCATATGGATGTATGGGCTTTCTCCTTTTCCTTCTGCAACATCCTTGTGGCAAGAAAGACACAGTTCCCGTTTTTCAGATACCAGAAGATCGCTCGTGCCGTCGTGCATGCGGTGGCACTTCATGCAACTCAAATCATTTTTGGCGTGTTTCGTCCTTTTCCAGTATTTTTCTGTTATCTTTTTCCAGTTATCAGGCACCGCCGCTGCCGAATCCAGATGGCAGGAACGGCATAGTTTATCCGCATCTTCGGGCGACAGTTTTGCCGGGTTTATTATGAGAGAAATATCCCCTGTCGTTTCAACATGCTTGCTGCCCGGACCATGGCATGCCTCGCATCCCTGAAATGACTCCGAAGGCGCCTCTTCAAGCGTTTTTTTATGTCCGCTCTGCATCCATTCTTCATGCAGCGCCCCGTGACAGAGTGCGCATTTGTCAGTGCCGACATATCTCTTCGGGAACTCCTCTTCCTGAGAATTCAAAATGAAAGCGGAGGCAAGGATAAAAAGACTTGCAGAAGCAGAAAGGAAAATAATTTTAAGTTTGGTTTTCATTTTTGTTACCTTTAATGCAATGAATTTTTGTGACATTCGGCGCAGACCGAAGCCGGCGGCGTTTTGATTATGCCTTTTGGGTCGCCCATGTGGTTTCCCCCCGCTCCATGGCATGCTTCACACTGCACGCCCTTCAGATTCGGCGTTGCCTGCGGATCGGTGAAACCGCCTTTACCGTAGCCTGTTGTATGACAGGGATAACATTCCTTGTTGTTTTCCTGTCCGGCTGCCACGAGCAGGTCATAAGCCTTTGCCATGCGCGTAGTCTCCCATTTTTTATGTTTTTCCGCATGGCACATCTTACACTGCTCCGCTGATTGGTATTCGTTTCCCTGCGATGGAACATGTTTCTGGAAGACAACGAGTAAAATCAGAGCAATAATGGGAAAAATGAGTAAAAAGAGTTTTTTCATATTATGTTACCCCCTTATGTTTACTTTGCACTTTGCACCTTGCACCAGAATCCTCCTTCAGAACTTGCTTGTCATGCCGATCGCCGTATTTGTGCTTTTTGCGGTGTTGTCCTTTGCGGTGCTCACGGTTAGGTCTACCGTTGTGTCGCTTGAGAGCGGAAAGAAGAGATTCATCCCCGACGATTTCTTTTTGCCCTTCGCTGGTTCGTGTGT
>JBFMBQ010000283.1:0-2688 GCA_040755115.1 bacterium | reverse complement strand
CTGACCTGCATGGTATCCCCCTCATCAGCAGTCTCCTTATCAAGAATAATATTCGTATATTCAAACGATGTGTAACTCAATCCATACCCGAATGGATACAACGGCTCCTTCTCCAGATACATGTATGTGCGCCCGCGCGATACCTCATAATCATCAAACGGCGGCAGATCATCAACACTCTTATAAAATGTGAACGGAAGCCTCCCCGCGGGATTGTAATCACCGAACAACACATCGGCAATCGCATTGCCGCCCTGTTCACCCGGATACCACGCCTCAACTATCGCAGGAACATTTTCCGCTATCCAGTTTATGCTTACAGGACTGCCGTTAATCAGCACTACAACCACATTCGGATTGATCGCCATAATAGCCCTGATATACTCGGTCTGCCCTTCAGGCAGATCAAGACTCACGCGGTCAATGCTCTCGTGCTCGTGTTCCAGACGGTAGCCCATCACCGCGATCACGATGTCGCTGTCTTTTACCGCCTGCATTTCATCAGCCCGCGCCTGCGCCTGCGCCATTGACGAGAACGACCATTTCAGCGTTATGGGTTTGATGCCTTTCGCATAGTAATATTCCACCACAATGTCATACTCGCGCCCGACTTCAAGTATGGCTGACCCAATTGGGTTCTTCTTCTCCATCAGTTTCAGGTAGTAATCGTCCAGCAGCATGCCACCCTTGCCAAATGCGGGCTTCTTCTTTTCAGTCTCTATTCCCTTTTCAAGTACAAGATTACCGTCTATATACACCCGAAAGCCGCCGACGGTTTTCACCGTGAAATGATGCAGTCCCTCAGCAGCAGCGATGAGTTTTCCGCTCCACCGAATTGAGACAGCAGAACCCGGTTTTAATCCAGCGGGCATACTAGAAGATGATAGTCCCACACCCTCCTCCTCACGCACAGCAACAGGGCTGCCTGCAAAGTCAGTATTGTTAAAGTATTCAGCCATCAGTCCTATCTTCCCTTCGCCGCCGCCAAGACGCAGGTCCGCTGACGACACAGGGAAAAATTCGGCTTCATCCGGAATCTGAATCCAGTTCACATACCACACCCTGACGCCCGCACCTGCCCGCGCGTGGATGCCGGCAAACGGCGTTACCGCCTCGTTCGCAGACGACCCGCTGTAGTCGCCATAGACAACCGCATCCGCATTGAACCCGACAACGGCTATTGATTTTATCCCTTTCTGATCAAGCGGGAGCAATTTTCTGCCGCCAACCTCTTCGTTTTTAAGCAGAACTATTGATTCATCAGACGCCCGCCGCGCAAGTTTTACATGCTTCTCCGAACCGATGACAGTCGGCGGAATCTGCGTGTAAGGAACCATCTCCGGTGGATCAAACATCCCGAGGCGCATCCTCACACGCATCAGGTTCGTCAATGCGCGGCCTATGTCGGCTTCCGTGATCAGCCCCCTCCTGTATGATTCCATCAGGTTCGTCGGAAATACACGCTTCTGCCCGCACTCCAGGTCCACGCCTGCCTTCACCGCAACCGCTGCCGCCTCTACTCCATCTTTTACATATTTGTGCTGCGCATACATTAGTTCAGGCGCGCCGCAGTCTGTTACAACATAACCATTGAAACCCCAGTCGCCGCGCAGCACATCCGTCATCAGCCACCTGTTCGCATTGCACGGAACGCCGTTGATCGCATTGTAGGCTCCCATAACCGACAGGGCTTTCCCCTCCATCACACATGCCTGAAAACCCGGAAAATAGTATTCACGCAGCGCGCGCTCTGAAATCACCGCATTGCAACGCTGGCGGTTGTGCTCCTCGTTGTTTGCGGCAAAATGTTTGGGCGTTGACACGACCTTGATGTATCTTGGATCGTATCCCTGAAGTCCCTTCACAAAGGCGACGCCGATGCGGCTCGTCAGATACGGGTCTTCACCATAAGTCTCCGGCGTGCGTCCCCACCGCGGGTCGCGCGCCATATTGACTGTTGGCGACCAGAACGAACGAAGCCTCGTGCTGTGGTAACCGTCTTTATCACTGTCGCGGTTTATTGCGCCCCATGCTTCGTCGGATATTGCCGTCGTGATTTCTTCTATGAGTGCGGGATTCCATGTGGCTGCAAGAGCGATAGCCTGTGGAAAGACCGTAAATCCTGAACCCGCTACGCCGTGAAGCGCCTCGCTTCCGTAACCATATCCGTTGATGCCGAGCCTCGGCACCGCCGCCGCATCCGCATACATAAGTGAAATTTTCTCCTCAAGCGTCAGCCGCGACACAAGGTCTGCGACCCGCTCCTCAATCGGCAGATCGGGGTTCCGAAACGGCAAATCCTGTCCCGTATTTGCATATCCCGCTCGGCTTGAAAAAATCAACACCGCAAAAACAAGCGAAAAAAATGGTTGCAATATGGTGTTTCTTATTTTCCCTGAAAAAACATTTTTCTCACAATGCATCCCATCACTCTCCTTTCTCCCCGTAATCTTAAAAAATAATAATACTACACATCTTACAATTTTTACATTAAAATCAATTCTGATGAACTAACATTTTTAACAGGTACAGGATTATCTTTCGTCTTTCAGTTGGAAATTTAACCGCAGAAATGAAAATTACAGCGGCTAAAAAAACAATCACTATGCTAATCTGTCTAATACTGCTGTTTATATATGTAACAGCGACATCCGAAAATGAAGTTACAGGCGCATTTGCCGATGTCCC
>JBFMBQ010000282.1:0-7271 GCA_040755115.1 bacterium | reverse complement strand
CCCCCGGATGCCATCGGTTGCTGTCGGCGATGTGAACATGCCCGATAAGCGACTCCGCTTTTTTTATACTCTTATAAATTGAAGGCTCCTCTATGTTCATGTGGAAGGTATCAACAAGAATCCGGCACGATGGTCGTCCGATCTTCTGTATGAATTCAAGACATTGGTCAACGGTGTTGATGAATGAGGTCTCATATCGGTTGATCGGTTCAATCAGGAGCGAGACATTTTGTTTGGCGGCATATTCGGAACAGGTTTGAACGCACTCAAGCGCAAGGTGTTCTGTTTCCTTGTTCATTTCAGTTTTTCCTAAGATTAGTCCCAGTATCACCTTTGATTTTAGTTCGTGTGCAAGATCAATGTGCCTCTTGACTCGTTCTACGGCGGCATTGCGGACACTTTGTTCCGACGAGGTAAAACTTAACCCGTCCTCGCCGAACGCCCTGCCTGTGCCTATCGCCGAAAGTTGCAGGTGGAATTCTTCAAGGAGAGAACTTATTTTCTCCGGGTGAATTGTCTGCGGGTCGCGGACGGCAAGTTCCACGCCATCATAGCCCAGTGAGTTGAGCAGCGCGAAATTATCCCTGAAATCACCTTTCAGTGCGAGCGCACTGAATCTTGCTTCAGGCGTCGCAACAACAATACTTAATTTCATTTCTGAATGAGAAATTGAAAATTTGGGCTATAACATGGTTTTGAAAAACAGGATATTTCACGCAGAGGCGCAAAGAGCGCAAAGAATTTATTGCTCAATGCACTCTTCGTTATCAACTTTTCCCCAGTAGCCGAAATGCTTCATTGCGAAATTGGAATTGCGCAGGCGGCAACTGATAAGCGTCGCAATGTTGCGCATGACGACATAGCCGATGTTTTTGTCCTGTTCAACGACTTCGTAGAAATGTTTCGCAGGCAGAAGAAGGAGTATGGAGTCGGAAATAGACCTCACAGTGGCGGAGTGCGGATTGTTGTCAATCAGCGAAACTTCGCCGAAGGCTTCGCCGGCTCCAAATGTCGTGAGCAATGTGCTCCCTTCTAATACATCCGGGTCCACCGCTGAGGTACTCACCGCAATTTCGCCTTCTTTTACAATGAACAGTATCTCCTTGGCTGGTTCATTTTCCTCTATTATGATCGTTCCCAATGGATAATCTTTCTCCACACAGCCGGCAGCAAGTTTCCCCAGGTCAACATCTGATAAACCGCTGAAAAGCCCTGTCTGTTTCAATAGTTCTATGTTGCCCATTGTTGTTCCCCTTGAAGTTTTTTTTAATTCTATACATATTATTACACTAAAGTCAAGAAAATTATATGTTAAACGCGAGATTCATTGATGTGGCTGAAGGCGTTGAAGTTCTGCATATCCAGCATCATCAGCGTTATCGGTGTCAAAATTTATGAAAAAAAACCTCGTTGAACTCGGTGAATTCCGCTCAATTCACTTCTGGGAAGGTCCATCGCTCGTCCGTATGACGAAAGTGAAGTTTCCCGGTCAGCCGATCAATGAGCAGGCAATTCTGAAAGCACATACGCAGAAAGGGATTGAACATCTTCTTGAACTTCACACGAACTATGTGTTTGCGATGTTCAACTGGGGCTTCCCGCCTGAAGCAGAGGCAGAAGATTGGGATTCTTACGAAGAATTCACCCGACTTTTGCATGATAGCGGCTTGCTCTCAATCGCCTACATCCAGCCGAGCAACTGCGTAGCAGACGGGTCGTTTGCCGACAGACAATGGTATGCGCTCCGTCCCGACGGCAGGCGTGCGCGTTACGCATCGCCGGGGCGTTTCATGACCTGCTGGACCTCCGAAGAATGGTTGGATTATGTTGAAAAGATGGTCAGGGAGGCGGCGAAAAGGGGCGCGGATGGATATTTCTTTGATAATGTTGCATTCGGGGCTGTGCCTGGTTTCATCGGTGGTAAGTGGTTCGGTGCGGCAGGATGCCACTGCGACCGCTGCCAGATTCTGTTCCTTGAGCATGCCGCCGCAAGAAACCAGCGACTGAAAAGGATTCCAACTTCGGCAAACTTAAATTCCCTTGCGTTCCGTCTATATGCTGAATGGCGCGCAGATGTCGTTACACGCTGCCTTCAGCGATGGTATTCCGTCGCACGCCAACTCAATCCTGAAACAATCATCACATCTAACTCCGCGTGCATTTCCCAGTTAAATTCTTTTGTTTTATTCGGCGTTGATCTTCAGGAGATTGTGAAAATGCAGGAGGTCATACTCGTTGAGAATCACAATTTATCGCGGCTTGACCGGACGGGACTTACTTACGATGCGCCTACCTTCAAGGTTCTGACAGAATATACAAGCAGCGAGAAAATCGCTAACATTCCCTACTTGCGCGGCATCGGTTTTGATGCGGTTTACGCACCTGCGCATTATCAGGTCGCCATCGCTGAGGCGGCTTCCTGCGGGGGCATCGCTCATATTAAGGGCACGGAATACAGGGAGCGAAAAGGCGGCGCGTGGACTGTTCTCACCGATGACCCTTACGGCGCCGAGCGCGATGCTGTCGGGATTTATTTAGACTGGATAGAGAAAAACGCTGAAATTTTTCAGGATGCGCAGCCCGATGCACATGTAGGCATACTTCATCCGCTTGAAGAAATGCGCTGGCGGTGGAGTCGGATCGCACCCGCATTTTTCAAAACGATTCAGACCCTCACCGAACTTCACATCCTTTTCCGAGTTGTGCCTGAAAACTATATTGAGGAAAAACTTCAGCAGGGCATACGCCTCCTTATAGTCCCGCCGAAACAGGAATATTCAGAAAAACTGATCAGCGTGCTTAAAAACTTTCTTGAGCATGGGAAGATTCTTTTCATTGGCAATGTGCCTGATTGGGCTGCGGGTGATATTGGGATAACATCAATAGACGAGAAAATTTTTGCCGAACCTCAGCCGTTTTCAGCACGATTGCCTGAAAATCCAATTACGCGCATGCTGCTTACGGGCATCTTTAACGGTGCGCTGGATGCCTATTTTGGAAATCCCACGATACGCCGCATCGCAGACGGTCTGAAACTTTACGAGAAAACGCTTGTGAAACTCGGTAAATATCAGGTGCCGAAGAATTGGGAAATCCTTTATGATACAGTCCGAAAAATTCTTGAAACTTTCCCTGAAGATACTCTTATTGAAGGACCGCCCAATATACATGTCCAGAGGTGGCGTAAAGACGGCAGCATTTACTACCATCTCGTAAACCATCTTCCCGGCATTGAGCGGATGAGCGCGGTATCAATCAGGTTTCCGTCACCCGTCAGCGCACGGATTATATCGCCCGATGAAAATAAGATAAGATATGTGAAAGAAAGTTCCATGATCCTGCAAGTAAAAATTTATTCTATAATAGAAGTTAGAGAGAAATGATAACCCTATGGTTGCATAAAAAGTGATTGAACCACCAAGAACACAAAGGGCATAAAGGGAAAAAATATTAAAAGGTGTAGGGCAAGGCATGCCTTGCCCCTACTTTCAGTGAAGTCCTGCTGGCGCGTGCATTGCGCCCTTCGTGCTTCTCCTCTTGGTGCTCTTGGTGTCTTTGTGGTTCATAATTTATAAAAAATTAGGGATTAATTGGTTATATCGTTTTTTCATTTCTTGTTGTCGCGTTGAAAATAATTTATATTTAATAAAGGCTGACGAAGGAACAAAAGAACAAGGAAACAAAATGTATCACGATGTCATAATGGCGGGTTTCGGCGGGCAGGGGATATTGCTCATCGGCGACCTGCTTGCGCTCACGGCGATGAACGAGGGCAGGCATGTAACCTGGATGCCCTCTTACGGCGTTGAGATGCGCGGCGGCGTCGCCAATTGCACGGTCGTTATATCTTCCGAACGCATCGGCTCTCCAATCACGGGTTCACCATATTCTGCGATTGTGATGAACCGCCCGTCGCTTCTCAAATTTGCGCCGCGTGTCAAATCAGGCGGGGTCCTTATCGTCAACGGCTCGTTTATGACCGCAGAGGATGTCCCGCGCAGCGACCTTGATGCCCTGACTGTGCCGACCTCGGAGATCGCCCTTGAAATCGGCGACGGGCGGCTCGCAAGCATGGTCGCGCTCGGCGCATTCATAGAAAAGACCCGATGCGTCTCGCTTGAAAACGCCATAGCGGCGCTTGGAGAAGTTGTACCCCCAAAGCGTCATAACCTGTTGCCAATCAATGAAGAAGCGCTTCGTGCAGGCAGTCGGTTTGCGCTTGGCGCACAGCCTGTGAAATTCCGGGCACTTGACCTTGAAGCCGACAAAGATAAAATACATGCGGTGGAAATTTCTGAAAATGAGGCGCCTCGTGGTTTTTAGACAGGGAATACCGTCCCTTAATCTCTTCATAGAAAAAGATACGGACAATGTCCCTGCTGATGGGAAGTATCACCTGCTGCACAACGGCGCAGTCATCGCATCTTCACGCATCTTGAAGACAATCCAGAAAAAGTATTGTGAGATCGTTGCTGCGAATTCAGAACCTGAGAAAGATGTTTCCCCTGAACAGGAATCGCCTAAAGATGCTAAAGAACTGATATTAAAAGATATGGACAGCCGATACATGTGGATAGGCGACAGCAAGAGACCCCGAAAACGCCCCACTTGCAGGACATTCAGGTAGAAATATTGCGTAAGCGACAGGGACTCGCAGTTCGCATTTCGTAGTTCGGGTTTTTATTTTTTTCTTTTACCCAAACTACGAACTACGAATACCGAACTACGATTCAAACCGCGCAACCGTTCAACGACACCTGGCGCCCAATATACTGGATTAGTTTTTCGTTTTTACAGCAATCATTCCCATACACGGCGCAAACCATGGGATGAGCAGATTGTATATTTTATTCCTGAACACCACAGTTGGTGAGGGAAATTTGCCAGTGGAAGCGCTGAAGATGGGGATTAATTTTTGAACTTCAAATCCTGCCTTGTTCAACATTTTTTTTATCTGGTCTGACGAGTAAATCCTTTGCGGCAGCGACGGCAGGTTATATAGGGTGGCGACACTGCGGCGTCTTGGGTTATAACTGTTGCGGAATTCAAGGAACAGTTTTCCACCTGCCTTAAGGACTCGGTTGAACTCATAAAATGTGGCAATCACATCGTCCCGGAAAGGGAAATTATGAATAGTATTGACGCACACGACCGCATCAAAGGCGCAACTGCTGAAGGGCAGGGCGGGCGCAAAGCCGCGGACGAAGAAGATATTATTTCTGACGGGGTCAAGCCGCTGCACTGCTATTTCTGTCATTTTTTCCGAGAAATCCATCGTAAAAATTTCGTGTCTTGACGGCGTGAAATATTTACTGATCAATGTGCCGGCGCCGCAGCCCACATCAAGTATGCGCCCTTCAACTGCGGCGATAAGCGGCGCAAGCGCACGGCGGTTCGCCTCTTCCATATCATGTTTGCTGCCGTAGTGCGGCGCGAGGCGGTTGAAGGTATTTAAAATCGGCAGATATTCCTTCCGCATACTGTAATTATTATCCACTAATTTCACGAATTTCAATTCGTGTATATTCGTGTAATTCACAGACCCTTATGCTAAAATGTCAAAAATATGAAAAACAATTTCAAACTTGAAGCGAATATTCCCTTTAAAATTCTCCTTCTGATCCTCCTCGCAGCCGCACTTGCGTTTACATATTTCTTTTTCGCAACCCCTCTTGATCGGATTTTTTCTGAAAGAATCACAGGGAGACTCGCCTTCCTTTTTCTTGTCCCGACTTTCTTTTCTTTCATTCTGCTATTCATCTGGGGGCTGATTTTGCTTGTGCGTAATGTGAAAGCGAGCCGGCTTGCGTGGATACTTCTTATCGTTCTGCTTGTTTCGCATTTAATGATAAAACTTACTGTTCTGGAGAAAAGCCCTCTGCGTCCTGTTGACGAGGCGGATATGGTTCTCAAGGGCAAGTATGTGTGGAATCTTATCTTGCAGCAAATGATTCATGGAGAGAAAGAATTATATTATCCTTTCCGCCCGCATGGACATTCCCTGATTATAAAAACGGGCGGGTTTTTCACGCCGCTGACGATTAACACCGCCATCAATGTCAACATCTTCGCATCAACGATGATTATTTTTGTCGTCTTTCTGTTATCTAATGTGCTTTTTGCGAGGGAGTGGCTCTCTATCTTGTGCGCATTATTTACAGCGGTGAATCCAATTTTCGGATTGTTTTCCTTGAGCGCAGATTACTCAATCTCCGCGCTTTTTTACTCGCTTACGGCTGATTTGTTCATTGCGGCTTATCTGCGCAGGGGAGTGCGGCTTTTCCTTCTTACAGGTTTGGTTTCTCTTGTCCTCGCAATGCAGAGCAGACCGGAATACATAATGTATCCGCTCGTTGTGCTTGCGTATCTTTTTGTTATGGCACGCAGAGAAGAAAATGGATTCCTAACTCCTTCACTATTGATTTTCTTACTCGCTGTGCCTCATTTCCTGATGACCTGCTTTTTCCTTAAAAATCATCCTGTCCCTAATTTCATCAATGACCCCGCTAATTTTGTTGATGAATCTTCTTTCATGGCAATTCTGACGATGGCTCGTGAGAATTTACGAGGATTTCCGAACTGGCTCAAGAACAATGGAACATCTTCACTCCTTTATGTGTTTTCACTGATTGGCATAATTGAAGGCATACGCCGTTACCGTGTTCAGGCATTTATTCTTATTCTTCCGGTTATTGTCCTTTTCATCGGCATTCTCATCGGCAACACCAGAAGTTTTATTACAATCACATACTCAATCAATTTCCAGCCGTATCTCTGCATCCTGTCGGCAATAGGCATCTTTTCTTTCGCCCGCCCGCTCGGCGCCGTTAACTTCAACAAAATCATTGTTGTCTCATCTGTCATTCTCTCTATCGTTTCTTCTGTCTGGCTCTACTCTCAACTGCGGACTGAATACCCTGAAAAGAACTACGCACCTCAAAATGTCCCAAAAAGCGTCATCGCCCCTTGCATTATCAGCGAGATGAATTTTCTCAATAAAGCCGGCGCCAGCCTGAACAAACATTGTATGGCAATTGAAAAAATTCAGGGCTTTTTTGAAGCGGCTGCCGGGATTAAAACCTTCGCCGTGGATAATCGTGTTTACTATGAGAGGTATCCGTGCCTGTATTTTTATGAGGGTTTGGGCAGTTTGTATGAGAGAGTAAAGGCAGAGATCCCGCCCGAGAGGATAGAAGGAATGAAAAAGCGGTATCGTTTGCGTTTAGTCAACAGCGCAACAATCTGCGACGAGAAGGTCGGGATTTATCTGC
>JBFMBQ010000281.1:0-5970 GCA_040755115.1 bacterium | reverse complement strand
TTCAATTTCGCGCAGGCGCACAGGTCCCTGATACTCCATATCTTCACGCAGCATATCGGCAGCGCGCTTGGACATATTGCGGTAAACCTTATCCTGCACTTCTTCTTTCATGTTTTTCAGAGCGGTGGCGAGTTGTGCGCTTTCAACCTGACGGAGGACATACTGGAGGTCGCGGTCAAGAAGTTTCACGATGTCCTCAAACACGAACATCCGTTTTTTGATTTCTTCTGCGAGTTCGGGGTCATCCTCGCTGAGTTTTTCCATTATCTCCGATTCCGTTTTTCTGCCGACACGGTTGAGGATCTCAACTGCGCCCGGGATGCCGCCTGCTTCGGTATATTCGGGGGAAAGCACGAGCGAGAGTTTTTTCTCAAGGACTTTTTCAACCTCTTTGATCACTTCCGGCGAGGTTCTGTCCATCGTGGCGATGCGTTTAGTAACGCTGACCTGCAATTCAGGGTCGTTGAGGCTTTTGAGGATGTAGGAAGCCTGTGCGGGCTGGAGGTAGGAAAGTATAAGGGCGATGGTTTGCGGATGTTCGCTGCGGATGAAATTGAGCAACTGGTTGGGATCGGACTTGCGTGCGAAATCAAAGGGAGCGACATCAAGGAAGGTGGAGAGGCGGTTTATCACTTCCATCGCCTTTGCGGTGCCAAGTCCGCGCTCAAGTATTTCGCGTGCGTAATCAATGCCGCCCGTGAGTATGTATTCTTTGGCAAGTGCGAGGTTGTAGAAATCCTCTAATACACTGGATTTCTCTTTGGGCCCGAGTTTGGACAGACTGGCGATCTGCACCGTGAGTTTTTCTATCTCGCTGTCGGATAAATGCTTGAGGATGTCGGATGAAACTTCCGAACCGAGCGCCACCATCAGCATGGCGGCTTTTTTAATGCCTGTTGCCTTAGTATCTTCCTTCTTTGCCATTTCTCATACCCCGGTTAAAAATTCTTTCTTAATATTACTGAAGTTACAATTATTCCTCAAACAGCCAGGAGCGGACAATCAGAGCAGCGCCCTCCGGGTCTTCATTTATCATTCTCATGACCTCTTCGCGTATTTTTTCGCGCATGCGCTGTTCATCCGTCAGTTCAGGCACTAACAATTCTTCTACAGGGATTGCCTCTTCCAACACTTCTTCCTCAATTTCTTCAACCTCGGGTGGTTTTTCTTCCGGCACCACCGCGCTTCGGATCGCGATCAACGATAGAATTGCGATAAACAGGAGCGCAAGGAAGATCAATCCCATGTAAATATATTTCATCCGCTGCCTGAATTTTTCCTGTGCCAGCATAAGGTCACGCAGCGGTGATGGTTTGAACTTAATGCTGATAACGGAGACCTGATCGCCGCGTGCAAGATCAAGATTAGCAGCCGCAGATACATTGCTCGTTATCTCTGCTATCTTCCGGCGGGTCAGTTCTTTTACATCCTCATTCAGCATCACGGCGACCGACAGCCGCTCAATATCGCCCTGATTTTTCTTTATCTCGTCAACCTTTTTTGTGATTTCGTAGTTACGCGTCGCCTCGGTGCGCAGGTATTCGGCGTTGCCTTCCGCGAGTCCTTTGTAACCCGGTATGTTTGATGTCGTGCCGGGCACGCCTATCTCGGGCACAGTGCCCGTGCCAAGGTATTTTTCTTCAATCTCCTGCTCGCTGCGCACAATCCCCTTATCGCCGCCCACGACAGGCTCATACACTTCGTTTGTTGTCGTATGGACATCAAAATCAAGTTCCGCTGTAACCAGCACAACCATATTCTCCTCGCCCAGCACTTTGCTAAGCGCTCTCTGTATCTTATCAGTATATGTTTGCTCAATGCGCTCTTTTACCTTGATCTGGAACTCTGTCAGTTGCATCTTCTCGCGCAGGTCTCTCTTCTTGTTGATCAGTTCTGATAGCAGGTTGCCGTGTGAGTCAACAACAGTGATATCCTTCGGGTCAAGTCCTTTCACTGAATGGGATACCAGATGAACGATGCCTTGTATCTGTTCCTCGTTGAGTTCCTTTCCTTTTTTCAGTTTCAGCGCAACGGAGGCTGTGGCTTTTTCCTTTTCTGTAACAAAGAGGGTTGGTTCAGGGAGAACGACCATTACGCGAGCGTCTTCAACTTCCTCAAGTCCCATAACAGTGCGTGACAGTTCGCCTTCAAGTGCGCGCTGGAAGTTCACCTGTTGAGTGAAATCGGTAACGCCGAGTCGTGTGCGGTCAAAGAGTTCATAGCCGGCGATGCCGCGCGACGGCAAGCCGGCGCTCGCCATCTCAAGGCGCGTTTCAAAGACCTCCTTGGCGGGCACTTTTATGGTTGAACCGTTTTCAGCGAGTTGATACTGGGTGTTTGATTTTTTGAGTTCCTCCACTATGGCTGCGGCGTCTTCCGCATCAAGGTCTTTGTAAAGCGTTGTAAAAGCAGGTGCAGCGGCGCGGGTGAGTATAAATACAAGCGCAGCAATAATACATAGAGGAACAGCGACACCCGCAAGCCCGATTATCAGCCGTTGCTGGCGATTAAGTTTGTTCCAGAATTCTTTTGCGCTGTTAAGAAGAAAGGTGATCCTTTCTCTCATATATCTCTCGTTCGCTTGCAGTTAGTTATTACATAGCCATCCGCATTATCGTCTGGTAAGCCTCAATTACGCGGTCGCGTATCTCCACAGTAAGTTGAAGGGCAAGTTCCGCTTTTTCGGCAGCGATTATTACCTCGTGAATATCCTGTACTTCACCCGTCGCCAGTTTCAGCATCATATCATCCGCCGTCTTTTCCATTGCGTCCACCTTGTCAACCGCCCCTTTCAGCATTTCCGAGAAGGTCTCGGGTTTCTTCGGGGGCATATCGGTTTCAAAAGGCAAGATTGAATCGGGTCGCAGTGGTCCTATTGATGATATGTTATTCATTTAATTTCTCCTGTAGTTTCTGTTATATGCACAGCAACAGAAATTTATACGGATGTTTACAGGCGGGGTGCGGAGACCCCGCCCTACAATAATAATCAGCGTGCGCCTATTTCAAGCGATTTCATCGCCATGCTTTTGGCTGAATTTATGGCGGTAACATTTGCCTCGTAAGCGCGCGAGGCAGAAATCAGGTCAACCATCTCCTTGATTACATCAATGTTCGGATAGGCGACATAGCCTTCGTTGTTGGCATCGGGATGACTGGGGTCATACTTCATACGCGGCGGGCTGGGGTCTTTGACTATTTCCAGCACCCTGACGCCGTTGCCTGGGTTACCCAATTTCGTTTTTATTTTCATCGGCAGGAAGGGAAAGCGACGTGGTGCGAAATCGGTTTTGGCGGCGAAAACGGCGAGTTGCCTTTTGAAGGGACCGCCTTCTGGAGTGCGGGTGGTATCAACATTTGCGATGTTGCCTGCGATCAAGTCCATCCTCAATCGCTGCGCTGTCAGCCCCGATGCGCTGGTGTCAATTGATGTAAATATTTCATTCACATTTGACATAAATAATTATCCCCTTCCCCTGATGGAAAGATTGAGACGGCGTATTTTGCGGTTGAGGGATTCTACGAGCGAATTAAACTTCAGTTCGTTTTTGGCGACTTCCGCCATTTCCACATCAATATCCACATTGTTGTCATCGCTGCGGTAGAACATATCGTTTTCGCGCCAGATGCCCGGCTGCACATTTAACGGGTCTGTGGGGGGATTAATCGGGATATGCTGCCCATCGGTTTTAAAACCAACGAGCCGACGCGGTGTTCGCTCAAGCGCCTGTTTGAAGGTATCCTCGAAATTTACTTCAGAACGCTTGTAATGCGGTGTGTCCACATTTGCAATGTTATGGGAATATACTTTCTGGCGCAGGGTAGCGGCGTCAATTGCTTTGCGGACTGCTATATACGGAATGCTTTTGAAGAAAGTTCCCAGCACAGTTCCCCCTGAAAAAAACTCTACTATAATTTTGTTAATTTATACGATAAAACTATCAAATGTCAATGGTTTAATAAATAAAATTTGTCTTTTCACATCAGCCCCTGACATCAAAAAATTTCGGATCCTCATCGTCAGCGAGTTTTAAGAAATGCTCAAAGGTCTCCTTTGCACTGCGGATGATCTTCAGTTTCTCCTTTATGTCTTCCCTGTTCTGCTCCACCGTCCTTATTATCCTGTCGTATCTTTCAGTTACACCCTCTCCCACCGTTTTAATCTCTTCAAGAACTTCCTCCACTGATCTTCGGTCTTTTTCGTTCTTCACGGCTGAACCGACATCAAACTCCTCATTCGTGCCGCCGAGGCTCTCTGCCAACTGCGCCATCTCCTTCCCCGCCCGCGCGAGGTATCCGCTGACCTTCTCTATTTCCTTCTCGTCTCCAAGCGCGTTCTCAAGGGTCTCTATTATCTCGTTCAGGCGATGCAGACGCCGAAGGCAGTTCTTCAAATCCTGTAAGGAAAGTGGTTTTGCCATTATTTATATGTCAAGGCTATATCTTTTATATTATAGTTTATGTAATTAATCAAGTGAAATAAAAAAAGTAACCAGTAGCCAGGAATTGGTTAAGATGGTAGACGGTAGATGATAGATGGCAGACGATTTAAATCGTCTTCCATTTCACATCTTCCGTTTTCCATCACTGGTTACTGGTTACTTGTTATTGGCTACTAAATTCTTATGCCCAATCTTCCGAAAGAATGTCGCCCTGAAGACCGACAACGATTACTTTAATGGGCACCTTCCGTTTTGCAGTTCGGGCGGCTTCCCGCGCCACTTCTACAAGTCCCATGCAGCACGGCACCTGCATAATCATGACCGTCAGGGTGTTGATATTCGCATCGTCCATCCATGAGCGGATTTTTTCTACATACACATCCTGCCCTTCGTCCAGTTTCGGACAGGCGATGGCGATGCTCTTGCCCTTGAGATAATCTTTGTGAAAATCCCCGACGGTGTATGCCACGCAATCGGCGCTCAGGAGCACATCAGCGCCCTGATAATACGGCGCAAGGGGTGAGATCAGGTGCAACTGAATGGGCCATTGCTGAAGTTGCGACCGCCTTTTGCCGGTCTCCTCCACCGCCTCTGCATCCTTCGCTCTAAAATCCTGCATTCTTGATCCCGGGCATCCTTCCATGTTTACACACCACCTTTCTTTTTTAAGTAGGTAGTAGGTAGCAGGTAGTAGGTAGGGGAAAACTTCTCCCTTGATATACATTACATCTACTCACTACAATCTACTTGTTTGTTGTTGCAGCATCTTTTCTGCATTTTGAATTAATTTTTCGTATTTATCGGTGAAATCGTTCCCGAAACTCTTGTCCACCTCGCTGAATTTTGAGAACAGTTCACCGACCTGATGTGTGACCAAGCCTCTGTCAATCCATGGGTAAAGTATCTCATCTTCCTTTTTGATATGTTCTGTAAGCAGTTCCCGATATGCAGTGAGGTGCTCGGCAATCGCCGCCCTGTCATTGTTGTCCAGTGCTTCAAGCGTTGCCATCACATGGCTGCGAGCCGTTTCGTGATCTTCGTGAATAACCTTGATGATGTCTGAATTCTCATCGCAGTATTTGAACAGAATATCTTCTTCCTTGGCGTGATGGAATCTGTCGGCATAAGAGCGGATGAAATCCACGCCGTCAAGTATCAGTTTTTTCCCTGCTTCGGTTTCAATATCTGCGGTTTCAATGACCTGAGGAATAAGCGCCAGCCATTTTTTAATAATAACATGTTCATCCACGAGTTTTTTGACGGGGGGCGAATATTTAATTTCTTTTGGCGTCTTCTGACGGGTGGGGGCGACGATTTTAGGCATTTTTATCTCTTTGTGAGGGAAAATAGCCTTCTCTATGCGGAACATCAATTCCTGTTCCTTCTCGGGTGTCAGGTCGTGTATTTCAACGATGTCTTTCAGAAGGCATGTGCCCACCGTGCAGGGCACGCAGCCGATGTCGTATTCGGTCAGAATATCGGCGCTTTTGGGAAATTCCGTGATGATTTCCTTTATGCCGTTATTAAT
>JBFMBQ010000280.1:0-9983 GCA_040755115.1 bacterium | reverse complement strand
TGAAGCGCACGCCCCGTTCATGAAAAAGGAGCGCGGCAACTGGGTGGATGTCTATACCGTCTTAGACCCCGATCAGATGGGCATCAATCTCTACATGGCAGGCGAAAAAATTGTGCAGACAATAGAGGCTCTAATATCAAGGGCAATTGAAAAGGTGTGATCACATTTATTTATGTTTTTATTCCATTGTTTTCTATATAATTAAACAGTATAAATAACAACATGCACTCATTAACAACACTTTGGAATCAAAATCAAGAAAAAGATTTTTTTGTAAAGACCCTTGAACTTGCTACACCTGAACAACTTTTTTATCTTACGAAAGACAAAAAATTTTTAGCATATTGGCCCAAGAAATATGAGGGTGCAAAAACTACCTTGCAAAGTCGTAATGTTTTTATTGGTTCATATGCAGAAAAGTGGGTTTCTGATTTATTTACTGAAATAGCAAAAAACATCAATGGATATTCTGTTTCAGGTGTAATTTCTGAAGAAATTGGATTAACAAGTCAATCGCCGGCAGATGTAGCAATTTGTAAGACAAAAAATATAATACAAAAACCAAAAGACATTTTGATGATAATTGAAGTAAAAATATCGGTTGTTTGGAACTGGGAATTTATTCCGAATGAAAAAAATCTAATTTGTATAGGTGATTACAAAACTCATCAAGGTAATCCTAGCCTTCTAAGATCAGATACGATGTTAAAAGCTATAGGAAAAAGTATTAATATTCGCGTATCCAGTTTTTATGCATCAAAAATTCCGATAATTATTATTGGCAATACCCCTATAACAAAAAGTTATTACGGAAAAGTTGACCATTTAAAAAGGAATGGAATTATACAGGGCTTTTGGTCTGTAAACCCAAAGCCATTGGATAATAACGGTGAAAATATAAAAACCACACCTAATAAAGGATTTTTTAGATTTGATGAATTTGAAGAATTAAGGCAAAACGCTACTAATCTATTAAAGGATGAAAGAGAATTTTTCTCGAGTATGCAGACAAAGAAGAGATTAGGCGAAATAATTGAGATAGCAAATAGGGAAAGTAGTTATGAAGCAAAAGCACAAAAAATTTTAGAACTTCTACGCCTAACGGAGTAATAACTTATATATGGGCACCCAAGGTTTTTACAAAAATAGAAAGAACGGAACCCAAACCAGTTCTTTTGGTACTCCTGGTCGTATTAGCCATGATTCATCAAAGTTCTATAACAGTAGATTATACGAGGGGTTAAACAACAAAAAGAATGTAAAATATGTTGAAAATCTGATCGATCATCAAAACATAAACAAAGTGTTTTGCAAAAGTAGCGAGGAAATGACCGAATTACCTGATACCAGCGTTCATCTTATGGTTACTTCACCACCTTATAATGTTGGTAAAGAATACGATGAAAATTTATCTTTAAAAGAATACCGTGAATTTCTAAAAAAAGTATTCGGAGAGACATACAGAGTTTTAGTTCCAGGTGGTAGAGCCTGCATAAATGTTGCTAATTTAGGAAGAAAACCTTACTTACCTTTACATGGTTATATCATTGAAGATATGCATGACATTGGCTTTTTGATGCGTGGCGAAATATTATGGGATAAAGGATCCAGCGCCAGCCCATCTACTGCTTGGGGAACCTATATGAAAGCAAATAACCCTGTGTTACGAGATGTACATGAATATATTCTTGTCTTTTGCAAAGAAACATTTACACGCGCAAATCCACACAAGAAAGTAAATACTATTTCAAAAGAAGAATTTTTGGAATTTACAAAAAGTGTATGGAAATTTCCAGCTGAGCGCGCTACCAAAGTAGGACATCCTGCTCCTTTCCCTGTGGAATTACCTTACCGACTTATTCAACTTTATACATTTGAAGGCGATGTAGTCCTTGACCCTTTTGTTGGAAGCGGCACTACCTGTATTGCAGCATTAAAAACTAAAAGGAACTATGTTGCATATGATGTTGATAAAAAATACTGTGATTTAGCAGAGCAAAGAGTAAAAATGTTTATGCGGGAGCAAATTGTGTTGTTTTCTGTGTAAGAAGGCGAAAATATTTCACTTTAAATATGAGGTAAATAAATGGAAAATCCATATAAAGATATGATCACGATAAACGCCCTCATGCGCGGCGGCATCATTCCGGAAAATGTGCGCCAGGAATTGTGCTCCGGCTGGATGGGCGTCGGCTACATCAACTGCTACGACTGCCTTGAAGGTCGCTCTTCGCTTATCTCCAAACCGCCGGTGAAGAGTTTTCTGGAAGAAATGGCGGCGTTCTTCGGCGGCGATGCCGCTGAACACACCTTCGGATGCCGCGCCGCTCAATACGCCGTGATGCGCACCATCGCCGACCTGCCTGAAAAAACGATGGATTACTGTAATACCATCATCATTGACCCCCACAGCCACTACACAACAAATATCGCCGCCGAGATGAACCATCTGATCGTTACCGAACCTTCGCACACAGGCTACCCGGAGTATCTCTATTATCCAGAGGCGTTTGAAGAGAAGATAAAAGAAGTGAAGAAAAAAACCAAACTGCTGCCATCCCTCGTTGTTGTAACGCATGTTGATCCCTACTACGGCAACCTTGCTCCTGTGCGCGAGATCGGCGAAATATGCGAAAAATATGAAGTGCCGTATATGGTGAATGCGGCATACACCGGCGGCATAATGCCGATAAACATGAAGGCGATAAAGTGCGATTTTCTGACGGTCTCAGCGCATAAATCAATGGCATCGCTTGCGCCGCTCGGTTTTCTCATAACGAATTATAAATGGGCGAAAGAGGCGTTTGCGATCTCCCGTGCGCGTCCGTCATGGACGGGGCGCATCTTTGGAAAAAAAATCCCGAACATCTTCGGGTGCAGCATCGGCGGACTGCCTCTGATCAGCGGGATGTTATCTCTCCCGCATGTGAAAAAGCGGGTGGAAAACTGGGACGAAGAGATAAAAAAAATCAACGCCTTCGTTGAGGATATGGAAAAAATCCCAGATGTGATGCTTCTCGGACAGAATCCGCATCGGCATCACCTCCTGCATTTTGAGACGCCGCGCTTCTGGGAAATTTCAAAAACACACAGAAAAAAAGGCTTCTTCCTCGCAGCAGGAATGGTGGAGCGCGGCGTCGTGGGACTGCACCGCGGAATGAGCAAGCATATAAAAATTTCGGTCTATGGTCTTACGGACGAAGAAATCGCTCGGGTAAGGGACACATTTTATGAACTCGCAGAATTCAAACCACAAGATTGAACTGTTCTACAATCCGCTGTGCAATATGTGCCCGGCTGCGAAGGAAATCGCCCGCGCTGTCGCCGAAGAGCAACAGGTCTGGCTTGAAGAGATCAATGTCTTCACGCAGGAAGGCGGGCAGCGGGCGGAAAAATACGGCGTCAGAGGTGTACCGACTATCATAGTTGACGGCGAAAAACGCATCGTCGGAATCCCAGATAAAGAGCAATTGATAAGCATGCTTAAATAAAAGAATTTTAAACTCGTTTTCTTTGTCACAAACGCACTGAATCATAGACATATTAAAATATCATTAGAACATTTGTTCGCTTTTTACACAATTTATAGTGGTATCTCTCCGTCTAAATACAATATGTTGTATTTTTTAAAAAATCTCTTGACATCAGAATCACAATTGTTTATTGTTAGGTTGCAAGAGGAAGATGTATTAAAAGAGAAAGATTGAAACTCGGATTATTCCGATATTCTGGTTAAATATATAATTATTACTATATAAAGTTAATTATTTAGTCGTCTCTCAAAAAATCTGAAATAATCTGGCATTTTCTTTCTCTACCGCATCTGCCTCAAGAAATCCAAAGCGAGGAGATGAGTTAACATGGAATTATCCGACAGCACCGTCAAGGAAAAATCAAATCAAACGAAACACACACCGTCGGCAGTCAAAGCCTCTATGCCTGATGTTGAAAAACTGACCGACAGAGTAAAAGAGGATATGCCGAGGGTTCGCTTTTCCCGCGATAATTTCCGCAAAGAGCAACAAACGAAACCAACCCCGCCACACCCGCTTTTCTCACCTAACGCCGTCAGAGTGCTTGAACGCAGGTATCTGAGGAAAAACGAGAAAAACGAGGTCAGCGAATCGCCGGAAGATATGTTCCGCCGTGTTGCCCACAACATTGCCTCCGCAGACCTCCTCTACGATTCCAAGGCTGATGTCCACAAGACGGAAGAAACCTTCCACCGGATGATGACTGGTCTTGAATTTATGCCAAACTCGCCGACACTTATGAATGCAGGCAGGGAACTTCAGCAACTGTCCGCCTGCTTCGTTCTCCCCGTGGATGACACTATGGAGGACATATTTGAGACGGTGAAAAACACCGCGCTGATACATAAATCCGGTGGCGGCACGGGGTTCAGTTTCTCGCGTCTGCGACCGAAAAATTCACCTGTCCGCTCAACACAGGGCGCATCCAGTGGCCCGGTGTCCTTTATGTCCGTCTTCAACGCCGCCACAGAAATCATAAAACAGGGCGGCACCCGCCGCGGCGCCAACATGGGCATCCTGCGCGTTGACCACCCCGACATCATTGAGTTCATCACCTGCAAGGAAGACGAAGCCAGAATGACCAATTTCAATATCTCCGTCGCCCTCACCGACCAGTTCATGGAGGCTGTGGAAGGGGATACAGATTATGACATAGTTGATCCGCGGACGAAAGAGAAGGTGGACTCACTCAGTGCCCGCAAGGTGTTCAACCTGATAGTTGAGATGGCGCACAAGAACGGCGAGCCGGGCATAATTTTCATAGACCGCATCAACGAGTTCAATCCCACCCCCCTGCTCGGACGCATTGAAAGCACCAATCCCTGCGGTGAACAGCCTCTGCTGCCCTACGAATCCTGCAACCTCGGTTCAATCAATCTGGCGAAAATAGTAAAAAACGGCGAGGGCGAAATTGATTACGAAAGATTAAAACGCATCGTTCACGATGCCGTTCATTTCCTTGACAATGTGATTGACATGAACCGCTATCCACTGCCGAAGATTGAGGAGATGACAAAAGGCAACCGCAAGATCGGACTCGGCGTGATGGGTTTCGCAGATATGCTCGTGCAACTGGGGATACCGTATGATTCGGAGGAAGCGCTGGTCGTGGGCGAGAATGTGATGAGATTCATTCAGGACGAGGCGCGGAAAGCCTCCATCCACCTCGCAGAGGAGCGCGGCGCCTTCCCAAACTTCCCGGGCAGCATCTACGATGTCCCCGGCGGCTTCAAGACGCGCAACGCCACTGTCGCCACCATCGCCCCGACAGGCACCATCTCCATCATCGCAAACGCATCAAGCAGCGTTGAGCCTTACTATGCCGTCTCCTATGTGCGCAATGTCATGGATAACGATGAACTCGTGGAGGTCAATCCCTACTTTGAGAAGGCTGCATTAGAGGGCGGCTTCTTCAACGAAACGCTCATGAAGCGAATCGCACGCACCGGAAGCATTCAGAATATGACCGAGATACCTGAAAACATCCGCCGCCTGTTCGTTACTGCGCACGACATCACTCCCGAGTGGCACATACGCATGCAGGCTGCATTCCAGAAATATACCGATAATGCGGTCTCCAAAACCGTGAATTTCCCCCGCAACGCAACGCAGGAGGATGTTTATAAGGCGTATCTTCTCGCCTACAGGCTCGGTTGCAAAGGTGTTACCATTTACCGTGACGGCAGCCGCACGATGCAGGTTCTCAGTGTGAAAAAGGAGAAAAAGGCAGCGGCAGATACAACCGTCAAAACACCGCGCAGACGCCCATCGGTAACCAAAGGGCGGACCGAGCGCATCGTAACCGGCTGCGGCAACCTGTATGTTACCATTAACGAGGACTCCGCAGGTATGTGCGAGGTGTTCACACAGATGGGCAAATCGGGCGGCTGCGCCGCTGCGCAGTCGGAGGCGACCTCGCGCCTCATCTCGCTCTGCCTGCGCTCCGGCGTCAAGATTGACCAGATCACTAAACACCTGCGCGGCATACGCTGTCATTCGCCTTCCTGGCAGAATGGCGGCGCGGTGCTCTCCTGTCCCGATGCCATCGGCATCGTCGTTGACCGCTATCTGAAATGGAAGACCACTGGTGTGGAACCCGTCATGGAGCAGCAGAATATACAGCGATTGCAGGATAACCTTGATCATCTGGTCGGAGCGTGTCCTGACTGCGGAGGGGTTGTGGAGCACGAGGCTGGCTGCCTTGTATGCCGCCTCTGCGGTTTCTCGCGATGTCCATAAGATAGACTTCCCGTATTATTCATGATTTAAAACATTGGCGTTAAGATGAGTAAGATGTGAGATGTGAGATGATTTTTTTCGTCCCCATTCTAACATCTCCCGTCTCACCGTCACCATTTGCGGTTGTGCTTCTGGAATTGTCGTTCGTCCTGCGGCTTTCGGATTTTCACGATTACCGAATAACGATAACCGATTCGAGCCGCGCAACCGTTAACCTTTAATTAGTGCAATGTTCTTGACAGAGTGAGGGTTGTTAGTGTAAAAATATGCGGTATTATAAGGAAAATTCTGTATGCGTAATTTCTATATATCAGCAATTTCAACTGTTTGCTTAATTGTTTTTATCTCCGCGTTTGCATCCGCACAAGGCTCTGCATCCACACAGACTCCCACATCCTCAAAGGGTTCTGCACCTGCACAGAAAAAAAATGATGATATTCCGGGTATATCCCTGCTTGCGCCTGTTGACGAGGCTGAATACATTGTTGGACCAGGCGACGGTTTTATTCTGTATATGTGGGGGATAAAAGAAGAAGCGATACCGCTGACGGTTGACCCTGAGGGAATGATTTATATTCCGAGAGTCGGACCGTTCAAGGTTCGCGGGAAGTCACTGAAGGCGGTGCGCGAGGAACTGGACGAGAAATTGTCGGAACTCTATCATGGCGTAAATTTTTTCCTTGAATTGTCTAAACCGAAGATATTCAAGGTAAAGATTTTAGGGCAGGTAGGCGCCCCAGGAGTTTATGTAGTGCAGTCGCCAGTAACGGTTCTGGAAGCGGTGATGAAGGCGGAGAAGGTTCTGGATACCGGCTCGTCCAAAGGCGTTCAACTGCGCCGCGGCGGTGAAATTGCGGCGCTTGTTAATCTAACGAAAATCCTTAATGGAGACCCCGAAGCGGAAAATCCGTTTCTTGAGCCTGGCGACGAGATATATGTGCCGTTGAATCTGCGCAGGGTTGAAGTAGAAGGGGAGGTAGTGAGACCCGGCATATACGAACTTGGCGAGGGCGAGACTCTAAAAGATATTCTTCTTGATGCCGGCGGACCAACCGTTCGTATGAATATTGAAAAGGTGATGGTTATTCGCAAGCGCGGTGTGAATGATGCGGAGATGATACCGGTTGATATGAAGGCGTTGTTTTTCAACGAAGATATGAGCAAGGACATTGAACTTAAGGCAGGCGACAAAGTTTCTGTGGCAGCGCGGGCAGATACGGTATATGTACTTGGTGCAGTGGCATCGCCGCAGGGTGTGCCTTACGCAAGTGGATACAGCATACTGGATTACATCGGAAAGTGCGGCGGGGTTACACCGAGTGCGGCGGTGAAGGCGACCGCTGTTTTGCGCGGACCGGTTAACAATATGCAGCATATACCCGTAGACCTTAATCTGCCTCTGAGAGGTCAAAGTGCAGCGAATATGCCTGAGATAATGCCGGGTGATGTTATCGTCATTCCTACGCAAAGCGGACTCAAATTTCGTGATTACATAAGTTACATCTTTACATTTAAATCACTGTCAGCGATTTTTGAAGATTGGTTTGAGTGAGAGCACGGCAGCGGAACAATGGAAAAAGCACAGGATCAGGCGGACATCAGAAATCACATCCTTACATTGTGGGGATATAAATATTTCATCATCGGCTTTGTATTGCTTTCCGTTATCGTGTCTTTCATAGCCTGTCGTTTCATAAAGCCGGTTTACTTTGCGGAATCCGTCGTGGAGTTAGTCGGCGGGGGACAAAGGATGTTCGGCAGTGATTTAGTGTCATCATTGTTGGCAGGTTTTGCGCCCCTTTCCGGCCCAACCCACAATTATTCTGTAGTATTGCGCTCAAAAACGCTTGCACGGCGTGTTTCAAAAATGTTGAATCTGCCCGAACGCCTGAAGCCGTCGGCAAAAGCGAAACCTCTTAAACTGGATGACACCGTCGGCATACTGCAATCGGGTCTTAAAATTTCAACTAAAGACACTGGAACGATGCGCATTGGATTTAAGTGGGAGAAGCAATCGCTGGTCGCTGATGCGGCGAACGCCTATGTAAAGGCGCTTGATGATTATGTGAATTTGAATTCTGCAATACAGGCGCGAAAATACCGCGAGTTTGTGGACAGCCAACTTAACAGGACGGAAGTAGAACTCGCGCTGGTTGAACGCGATCACAAAAAGTTTCTGGAACAATATGGAATGATAAAAGTTGATGAGGAAATGTCGGCGAAATTAAGCCGCTATGAGGACCTCAAATTTCAACTTACGATGGCAGAAATCGCCATGCAGGTGGTGGGGTCAAAAGAAATAACCATTGGCGAGGGTCTGGAAGACGACGAGAAGATACCGGCGGAGGTTATTTCTGATTATGTCGTAGCCCAGATGCGCTCGGAACTGGTGCGCAAGGAACTTGAACTCGCCGAGTCGCTGCATACAATGAACGAGTCTAACCCTGCGGTGGTAATGCTCCACAAGCAGATAGATGAGATACGGCAGAAACTTTTTGAACATATCTCCGTTTCAACGAATGCGCAGGTCGCAACACTTGAAGTTGAAAAGATTTCACTTGAGGCGAAACAGGAAGCACTGAATTCATGGATAAACATATTTGAAAAAGAACTTTCCCATGCGCCTGAACTCGTCCAGAAGTATGAACGGCTCACACGGAGAGTTTCCGTCCTCTCATATGTCTACAAGATGCTCCTTCAGGAATTTGAGAGCGCAAAGATTGCTGAAAAGAAACAGTCCGATGTCCTGTCCGTGATTGATCCTGCGGAAAAACCTAAAGCCCCTATGTGGCCCAATCGGAAAAAGATAGTCTCTATTACTGCTATCGCTTCTCTGTTAGTATCTGTGTTCCTAATTTTTCTTATAGAGTATTTCCGTAATCTTCCCCCATTATCCCGGCAGGATTAATACCAACTTCCCAACTATTCTTTTCCTTCGTGTCCTTCGTGGGAATATTATTTTTTATTGAAATTTTTCTCCAGCATCTTCACTATCCGTTGCGCCGCCTTGCCGTCCCATAAAGCAGGTATCTTCCCTTTTTTTGCTTTCCCCCGAAGTATCTTCCTCGCCTCCGTAACGATCTTTTCTTTGTCCGTTCCCGTGAGGATGTTCGTGCCCAGTTCAATGGTTATCGGGCGCTCGGTATTTTCGCGCAGAGTAAGGCAGGGAACCTTCAGGTAGGTGGTTTCTTCCTGTATGCCGCCGGAATCGGTGAGCGCCATTCTTGCGCCGCTCATGAGTGCAAGGAAAGGGAGATACCCGAGCGGCTCCATAATAATCATGCCTTTGGCGGGACTAACAGACGGCTGATAGGGCGTGAATTTTTTCTGAAAGCCGAACTTTTTTATATTTTTGACCGTCCTCGGGTGCGCAGGAAACAGTATGGGTATATTGCGCGAGATTTCAAGGAGTGCGTCAATAATTTCGGAGAGCGTTTTTTTTACATCAACATTCACGGGGCGGTGCAGAGTCAGGACAGCATAATCGCCGCGTGGGTTTTTGAGGGGGTGCTGTATCCTGCCGCTGCGTATGCGCTTTAGATTTTCAATAAGCGTGTCAATCATCACATCGCCGACCATAAAGATTTTTTCCATCGGGACGCCCTCGGTGCGCAGGTTCTTCACACCGCTCGGCTCGGTTACGAAAAGGAAATCCGATACAGAATCCGTCACCATGCGGTTTATCTCTTCCGGCATCGTGCGATCAAAACT